>JAUWFP010000160.1 GCA_030606845.1 Anaerolineales bacterium
GGCAGGGCGAACTGGGGGGCAATCTCCATCACATCTACTACGTCGCCGAAGAAGAGAACCCGCAACGTCTGCTCAGAGATCTTGTTAACCGAACTGTTGGGCACGAAAAGATCCGCCACTACCTGAACAGCGTGGTTACAACTCATACAGGCAGTGTAGGCGATTTTCGGGCGCGCATTGAAACGAAAGCCCCCGATGGATCCTTAACGGAGCATGAAATTCGCCATAGTGTTGTCATCGTCGCCACCGGGGGGAAGGAAGCTTCCGGGAAGCATTACCTCATGGGGCAGGATCCTCGCGTCATCCCCCAATCTGAGCTCGAGGAGATTCTCACCCACCAAACAGAGAGGACATCACGGCTGCGATCGGTGGTCATGATCCAATGCGTTGAGGCGGATGATGGGGTTGAATATTGCTCGCGTATTTGCTGCACGAACACGATTAAGAATGCCCTGCGGCTTAAGATGCTCAACCCGGAGTGTCAGATTGTAATCCTGTACAAGAACATTATCACCTACGGTTTCCGGGAAAAACACTACCTTGAGGCACGGGCAAAAGGCGTTCTCTTCGTGCGCTACACTGAAACAGAACCTCCGCTCGTTTCCCTCGAACCTCGCGGCGCCAGCCAGGCTCTGGTCGTCTCCGTACATGAGCATATCTTCGGTAAGACGTTAATTTTCGAGCCAGACCTTGTCGCTCTGAGTATGCCCGTAATTCCTTCCCGAGGCTCACGAGAACTCGCCGACATGCTCGGCGTCTCTTTATCGATTGAGGGATTCTTCCTTGAAACCCATCTCAAGATGCGGCCGATGGAGTTTCATGATGATGGTGTTTATCTTTGCGGAATGGCGCATTACCCGAAGTTTATCGAGGAAAGCATCACACATGCCCTTGCTTGTGCTGGTCGAGCGCTGACCATCCTCAGCCGTCCGATCCTCCACCTGGGCGGTGTAATCGCCGAAGTCGACAATACGAAATGCACCGGATGCCTCACTTGCGTCCGGACCTGCCCCTTCGGCATTCCGGAGATGCGATACGATCTATGTGGAGTCGGCGAATTGGGCGGTGCAGCATGGATCGACCCCGCCCGGTGTCAGGGCTGCGGCACCTGTACTGCAGAATGCCCGGCACGTGCCATTCAACTGCATCATTACCATGATGACCAGATACGGATTGGCTTGGGTCGTTGGCAAGTCCCTGCTGCATTATCTGGAGATTAGGTATTCCCATCGATGGCTGTAATCGAAGTCACATACATTGTCTACCTGGATGAAGAACTTTGCGATGGCTGCCGTCTCTGCCTGCCCGTTTGTAAATTTAAGGGAATGATATCCATCCCTGGTGAACGTATGCCGATGGTCGACCCGTGGTCATGTACTGGCTGTGGCACATGTGTAACCACCTGCCCACAAGATGCACTCACTCTGCGCCCTAAAGAAGAATGATGAGCAAAAATGAGACTTTCACCCCTGAAATCACCCTCTTCACCTGCATTTACTGCGGGTATATGGCCGCCGACACCGCGGGGTCGCTGCGCCAGGAATACCCGGCCGACGTCAAGATCGTGCGCTTGCCTTGCACCGGGAAGATCGACATGCAGTACATGCTCGACGCCTTCGATGAGGGTGCCGATGGGGTGATGATCGTAGCCTGCAGCTTGGGCAACTGTCATCACGAGCGCGGCAACGAACGAGCGCGCGCTCGAGTTCAACGCATGAAGAAGATACTAGAGAGTGTCGGGCTTGAACCAGAACGCGTGGAAATCCATTACGTCTCCGGCGGGATGGGCGCTACTTTTGCTGAGGACGTGCGTCAAATGACCTCTCTCCTGCAAGAGCTCGGCCCGAACCCAATCAAAGGCAATCTTACGTTTTCCACCACAGAACAGACATCGAAAACAGTCTAATAATCGGTCTCCCTGCCCATGATCATCAAGCCGAGGCTGATCGCGCGGCCGGCTTCTTCCAGCTTTTCCACGGAGATGTTTTCCAATTGATCCGCCGCGGTACAAGATGTGGCTTCCCGCCCTTCGCGGTACACCTTCACACGCGGGGCTTCATTACTGTAGTAGGCGATGAGAATAAAGGTTTCCTTGGGTTGAATTCCCATTGGTTTTTCTTGTACCTCGGCGAGAAAAATACTACAACGGTTACTAAAAGACGTCGGTTCTTGTTAACTGACTTTTCCCTTGAACCTCACATGAGAAAAGACGATAATGAGGTTGGGAGGGATGACAAATGACTGGTTCATCGTATAAAACCAAATTGGGAAAACTGCTCGCAGATGTGCACGCGGAAGAACAGGCGCTCTGGGATACGCTCAGCGAAGAGGAGCGAAATGCCGCTGGGGAAATCGACCGCTGGGCACCGAAGGACCACCTGGCGCACACCACTTTCTGGACGGAGCGGCTGATCACGCAGCTAGAGGCTGCAACCGGAGGCGAGCCGCCCGGATCGATCGAGGATTATCAAAAGACAAACGACGAAGTATTCGAAGCCAACAAGAATCGGAACTGGGAGGATATCCTCGCCTGGGCGACAGAAGTTAGCCGAAAATTCCACACAGCGCTCGATGCTGTCTCTGAGGAGATGCTTGAGGACACTGCGGGGTCTGAAGGCGCGGGTGGTCCACCGCTATGGCGGAATGTGGCCTTCACCGGCGTGTATCACCCCATACACCATGTCGCAGATGTGTATCTCGAGCGCGGGGATTATGAAGTCGCTCAAGCGATGCAGGAGCGCGTTGCCGAGGGGTTGGCCGCTCTGGACGAGAGTGACACCTGGCAGGGAACCACGCAATACAACCTGGCCTGCTTCTATGCACTTCACGACAAACCCCAGCAAGCGCTTGCTCTACTCAAGATAGCCTTGAAACGTGCGCCCAACCTGCTTGAGTTGTCGAAGCAGGACAGCGATCTCGATTCGCTGCGCGAATTGCCTGAGTTTCAGGCTATGGTGGCCGATGGTTAAACATATCTCAACCTTGCCATTTATGACCCAACCATGATCGAGCTCATAGCCTTCGACGCCGATGACACCCTCTGGGAAAACGAATCGTTCTACCATAGGGCGAAGGATGATTTGGCGCGGATCCTTTCACCTTATCGGGAAGCGGACTGGGTGAACCGTAAACTCGACGAGAACGAGGTGTCCAATCTGCAAGTCTATGGGTACGGCATCAAGAGCTTTACGCTCTCGATGATCGAGACCGCGGCTGAAGCCGTTGACAGCAAGATCGAAGCTCACACAATCTCTGCGATTCTAGAGATCGCTAAGAGGATGTTATCAGCCGAAGTGGAGCTTCTCGATCACACAGAGCAAACCCTACTGCAATTGTCCTCGGACTACGATCTTATGCTGGTAACCAAGGGAGATCTGTTCGAACAACAAAGAAAAATCTCACGCTCCGGTATAGACCATTGCTTTAAACTGATTGAAGTTGTGGCCGAGAAAACACCCGAAAGATACCTCGATATTCTACAGAAGCACCATATCGAGGTTGAACGTTTCTTGATGGTGGGAAATTCATTGCGCTCTGACATCCTTCCCGTCGTCGCCATCGGCGGTAGGGCGGTCTACATACCCAACGAGAATACCTGGTTTTATGAAGTACCTGAACAAGAGGAGATCGAAGGTGTGGAATATGGCGAACTCGAGCATCTTGGGCAATTGCCCAAATACATGGCTACGCTCGAACGCTCCCTGGACTGACCCGAAACCACCATCCAGGGTCCAAACGTGGAAATAAAACCAGAGGATCGTGCACATAAGCGATAGGAAACGTCATCGTCAATCGTTTAGCACTCAATCCGAATAAACGAGGTCACTATGCCATTCATCGATCTGGACGAAATAGAAGCGAAAGAGATCGTCCCGGGGTATCGGGCTGTGTTCGTTCACTCTGACAATATGACCTTGGCCTATTGGACGATTGAAGCCGGCGCTGACCTCCCCGAACATAGCCACCCACACGAACAGGTCGCAAACGTCCTCGAAGGAACCATCGAATTAACGATAGCAGGGGAGACGAGACGCCTCGGACCAGGCACCGTTGCCTTGATCCCCTCTAACGTCGTTCACGCAGGAACTGCGATCACGGATTGCCGCATCCTTGATGTTTTTCACCCGGTGCGTGAGGATTATAAATAACATTACTTTGGTTATGCAAAATGTCCTCCAGGGAATAAAATCTCTGATGCACAACCCAAATTCCCTAAACCAAAATCTTCATGGGAGAATGTATTGTTCAAAATGGATGAAGTTTATCCGGTCTGCTTATGACATCTTCCACTACTGACCATATTGACCTGCCCCCTATCATTATTGGCAAGACGGCGAGCCTGAAATTAGCGTGTTATTTCAACACATATACGGCTCCTAGCCACGGGAGGGGCGTTCCGTGACCGACGGCACGCAGGCAGACACCCTCAACATGGCAAACCGGCCAGTCGACCATACCCCTGTCGGGGCTGTTATGGTCGTCGGCGGCGGTATTGCCGGAATGCAGGCCAGCCTTGACCTGGCTGACCAGGGCTACCGCGTCTACCTCGTTGAATCCCAATCCGCCATCGGCGGACACATGGCACAGTTCGATAAAACCTTCCCTACGAACGACTGCGCTATGTGCACAATCAGCCCCAAGCTGGTCGAAACCGGGCGGCACCTCAATATCGACGTGTTGGTTGATACCGAGGTCATTAAGATCGACGGTCAAGCCGGCGATTTCACGGCCACGCTGCGACATAAACCCCGTTATATCGATCTCGATAAGTGCGTAGGTTGTGGGGATTGCGTCGATGTCTGCCCGATAATCCTGCCAGACCCCTTCAATGAAGCACTCAATCTACGGCGTGCAGCGCATATCCTCTACCCACAAGCCGTCCCTGGCGCCTTCGCAATTGATAAGCTGGGAATCTCCCCTTGTCGTGATGCCTGCCCCGCAGGCCAACGCGCCCAGGGTTATATCGCTCTCATCCACGAAGGCCGTTACGATGATGCTCTGCGTGTGATCAAAGAGGACAACCCCTTTCCGGGAATCTGCGGCCGCATCTGCAATCACCGCTGCGAAGAGGCCTGCAACCGTGGTCTAATTGATGAACCCATTAATATCCGCGCCCTGAAACGATTCGTCACCGACAAGGTATACGAAAACCCGCGCCAGCCCATCCCCCCGGCTGAGATCACCCAGGACAAACGAGTGGCGATCATCGGTGCCGGACCCTGCGGGCTCACCGCTGCGCAAGATCTAGCCGGTCTCGGCTTCCCCGTCAGCGTTTTCGAGGCTTTACCCGTCGCCGGAGGGATGCTGCGCGTCGGCGTTCCCGAATACCGTCTGCCGACAGACATCATCGAGCGAGAGATCGCTGACATTCTCGACCTCGGGATTGATCTGCATCTCAATACAGTTATCGAAGATCTCGACAACCTTTTTGAAGAAGGCTTCGATGCCGTCCTGATCGCGGTCGGCGCCCACGAGGGAATACGTCTGCCAATCCCGGGCGCCGATCTCGACGGTGTCTTGATCAACACCCTCTTCCTGCGT
>JAUWFP010000146.1 GCA_030606845.1 Anaerolineales bacterium
GGACGACCGGCTCAACCAAGATTACATCTGCTTCACTAATCGCTTGCTCCACATGCTCTGCCTCGGTGAAATCGAGACTGAGTAGTTCAAGCTCTACCTTGAATTCATCCGTGAGAGACATCTCCGGCGGGGATACGAAGGTGATCGGGCAATCAAATTGGGTCAGGCCATAGGCTAATGAGTGCATAGTTCGCATGCGCATATCGCCAACAGCCAGCCAGCGAAGTCCATCTAGACGGCCTTTCTCCTGATGTACAGTGTATAGGTCGGTGAGAATCTGAGTCGGGTGTTCCCCCCAGCCATCACCGCCGTTGATGATGGGAATAGAAGCCCATTTCGCGGCCTCATGCGGCGCACCCTGCTCGAAATGGCGCATCACAATCACATCACCGTAGAACTCCAGCATTTTCACAGTGTCCTTGATGGACTCCCGATAAAAATCCCCTGCACGGGTCATCTTCGCATCGGCAAAACCCGTTACTTGCCCGCCCAGGCGTATCATCGCTGCTTCATGAGCTAGACGGGTTCGAGTGCTGGGTTGATAGAAAGCTGTAACCAGCGTTTTCTCCGAGAGCAAATCTGTATTGCGTCGATCGCGCGCAAATGGCGCCAAACGGTCACACACTTCGAAAATTCGGAAATACTCTTCCCTCTCAAATCCTTTTAGGGAAAGAATGTCTCGTCCAGAAAAACTGCGCATGATTCTACTCCTCCATTTCGTTTTTTTGTACTCGTCGGTTTATCTGCCCTTTATTTGCAAATCCTTTGCTTCACGCTTATGGCACCCGACGGTTAATATGAAAGCGAAAAGTACCAGGCAAGAAATAACTATACGTGTGGTCGATAACTTCTCCTTCTTTTGAATAAAGCTGGGCTTCGAAGAACAGCAAGGCATCCCCGCGCTGAATTTTCAGGTGACGGGCCACTTCCGGAGAAGCCGATAATGCGGTGATATCTGTGAGGCATTGCCAGATTTCAGGTTCATCTCGCTGAAGTAGCACATCCAGGACTGAACCCCGGAATTCACCTGCCTTGATATCCACAGGTAGATATTTTTCCGGGAGAATGTCAATAAGGAAGGCAACGGGTCTCCCTTCAGTAAGGATCACCCTCGAGATTTCGATCAATGGAAGTTCACTTCCCCACCTGAATCGCCGTCGTTCTTCCTCTGTCGCTGTCCGTTCGCGGATTTCCAGGTCCCCCGTCTCGACCTTAAGGCCGATCCGATCTGCGAGCCGCTCGATACTCTCCAGAGTTTCGATCCCAGTGTCAATCACATGAGGCAGTTGAGTAACGTACGTGCCCACACCCTGGCGACGTACAATCATCCCTCGCCGCTCGAAGATTCTCATCGCCTCGCGCAGCGTAGCGCGTGAAACCCCAAGGCTACGGGCTAACTTTGGTTCAGACGGAAGATACGTCCCTGGTTCGACGCTCTCAAGGATCTCAGAAAGAGCTTCAGCCGTCCTTTGGTAAAGAGGGCGGCGCTTCGTCTCTTCTTGTATTTCCATTCGACTCATTTCTTAATCCGTGTTGTCAGCCTCGTGGGACCGATCTTCTGAGAGCCTACTCCCCGCCTTCCACCACAGGAATAACCTCAAACCGGTTGACGTCGACGAGACCTTTATCGGAGATCCGCAGTTCGGGAATAACAACGAGTGCTAGAAAGCTGAGTGGCATATTGGCATTATTTAAGTTGCAGCCACATTCTTTAAAAGCATCGAGAACGCGTTCTGCCTTCTCAGCGACGATCTCTGCTCGTTCTTCCGACATCAAGCCCGCGATCGGCAGCTCCACTAAAGCAACAGTTTTCCCCTCGCGGATAACAATCTGGCCGCCGCCTACTTCCGCGAGCCGATTGGCTGCCAGAGCCATATCCGCCTCATCCGTCCCGACGACGATCATATGGTGAGAATCATGGGCTACGGTTGAGGCGATTGCGCAAGAGCGATCAAACCCAAACCCGTGGACAAACCCTACTTGAACTTCACCCGTACCCTGGTGACGCTCAACAAGTGCGACCTTGGCGAGATCCTGCTTGATATCAACCGCGATCGCTCCATCTACCGCCTTCATCTCCCTTTTAAGATGTTGTGTCGGAGCCTGGTTCTCAATGACGCCAATAACGTTGACATTACACACACCATCTTTTGAGACACTGACAGAAAAATCATCTGCGCTGAGTTCTTTTCCAAGGTGAACGGAGGCTTTCACATCAGGTGGATATAGAAAATCTGGGATATCCACCAGGAGTTCGCCATCCTCGGCGATGAGCTTGCCGCGTGCAAAGACCATATCTGCATCAAAGGATTCCAGCTCGCCTACTAGCAGTATGTCTGCATACCGCCCGGGAGCGATCTGCCCGATATCGCCGGCGAGGCCAAAATGCTCCGCGGTGTTGAGCGTCGCCATCTGTACAGCGGTGATCGGCTCCAACCCTTGCTCGATTGCATGTCGCACGACACGATCCATGTGCCCATCATGCACTAAGGTCCCGGAGTGAATGTCATCGGTCACCAGGAGGAAATGTCGAGAGTCGAGACCCTCTTCCGTGACAGCTCGCGCCTGACTCGCCACATCATGCCACGCTGACCCGAGCCTCATCATCACCTTCATGCCCTGGCGGACACGCGCGAGCGCATCCTCCAGACGGGTGCCTTCGTGGTCATCTTCCGGTCCCCCGGCAACGTAACCGTGGAACGGCGTTCCCAGATCGAGAGAGGCATAGTGGCCTCCCGTGACCTTTCCTGCAGCGCGGGTTTCCGCCATCTCCAGGTGCATCTTCTCGTCGCTGTTGAAGACCCCTGGGAAATTCATCATTTCACCTAACCCAATAATCCCCGGCCAGGACAGCGCCTCGGCAACTTCCTCAGGGCCGATCGCGGCGCCGGGCGTCTCCAAGCCCGGAGCGGATGGCACACAAGATGGAACCTGTACCCACACATGAATAGGCTGCACAGCCGCCTCATCTGCCATGAGACGCACACCATCAAGCCCGAAGACATTTGCGATCTCATGTGGATCGATGAACATCCCAGTCGTGCCGCGCGGGGCCACCGCGCGCACAAACTCTCCAACAGTGATCATGCCCGACTCAACATGCAAATGGCCATCCAACAAGCCGGGAACAATATGACGGTCTTCTGCCTCGATAACCCGAGTTTCGGGTCCAATTGTATGACTCGCGTCATGACCAACAAAGGCAATGCGCTCCCCGATAATCGCCACGGAGATACCCGGGATTATTTCCCCGGACTGAACACAAACCCAGCGGCCGCCGCGTATGACGACATCCGCCGGTTTTCTGCCCATGGCGACATCGACGAGTGATCGGCTCAGTTCACTCAAACTTTTAGTATCCATCTTCCTCTCCTTCACAATGCAAGGTATGGAACCAATATCTCAATCCCTATTCGCCAGGTTTAATGCCACGCGATTATGGGTCTCTATTAGCGTTGGAAGTTCAACGGGCTGCAACTTCCCCTCGGAAACTATCGCTCGGCCATGGACATAGTTGTAATCTACCTGCACAGGATTGCAGAAGAACATCGCCGCTAATGGATCGTGAAGCGCACCCGAAAAGTCAACCCGGTCCAAGTTCATGGCGATGAAATCCGCACACATACCTTCTTGAAGGGCTCCGATATCATCCCTCCCCAAAACCTCCGCCCCGCCAATGGTAGCCAGAGCGAGAACCTGACGGGCATTCATCAGTGATTCCTCACCATCGATTTCCGGAGCTACTGCAGCTCCAACCCGCGAGAGAAGCATTGCCTGACGCGCTTCTGCGATCAGATGAGAGCTATCATTGCTTGCGGAACCGTCAACGCCAATACCGACTTTCACACCTCGAGATAAGTAACGTCGAATTGGAGCGATTCCTGAGGCGAGGCGCATGTTGGATGATGGACAATGCGCCACACCCATACCACCTTTCGCCATCCGCTCTACCTCTTCGGGGTTGATATGGACAGCATGTGCAAACCAGACATCCTCCCCGGCCCAATCCAGCATCTCAACGTATGCCAGGGGACGATGCCCAAACTTGTTTACACAAAACGATTCCTCATCTAATGTTTCCGCCAGGTGCGTATGGAGTTGGACACCGCTAGCTCTGGCAAGAGCTGCACTTTCTCGCATGAGATCCGGTGTAACTGAGAACGGCGAGCACGGGGCAACGACGATCCTGACCATCGCTCCAGGATTGGGGTCATGATAGGTCTCGATCACCCGCTGGGTATCCCCGAGAATAAACTCCTCGGTCTCCACAACATCATCGGGTGGTAACCCGCCCTGGCTTTCACCCAGACTCATGGACCCCCTGCTAGCGTGCAGGCGCATGCCCATGATTTGAGCCGCTTCGATCTGATCATCGAGTCGACAGTCATTCGGGAATATATAGTGGTGGTCAGATGCTGTTGTACAACCAGATAATGCCAGTTCAGCCAGACCTAGCTGGGTGGATACACGGATAGCTTCCGGTGTAAGCCCGGCCCAAATAGGATATAAGGTTTTTAACCAACTAAAAAGATCGGCCTCTTGCGCTTGAGGGATTACGCGTGTGAGGGTTTGATATAGATGATGATGTGTGTTGACCAGACCGGGAAGAACGAGATGTCCATCGAGATTCAGGATTTCATCGGCTTTCTTGGGAAGTTCGTCAGTTGGACCGACTTGCTTGATCCAGCCGTTTTCGGCGTAAAAACCTCCATTTGGGATCTCACGCCGTTGACCATCCATCGTGACTAGAAGCGTGGCATTACGGATTAATAACGTCGCCATCAGCCCTCCCTGGATTGACATGGCGAGTTTAGCATCTCTGCCTATATGCGTCAATTGTCAGACAACATAGCCAGAGCAGATAATTGTCATACTAAAAGCAAACTCGCCGCCCTATTAATAGGACGGCGAGCATTAATTTGCACAAACCGCCCTCAGGGTAAAGTGCGTTGAGCAGAACGGAGTGTGTTTGCAAGCAAACCGGCGATAGTCATTGGTCCAACACCGCCAGGAACAGGGGTAATGGCCGCTGCAACTTCCATAGCCTCGTCGTAAGCTACGTCGCCCGTCAGGCGATACCCCCTTTCGCGGCTGGGGTCGTCGACACGATTCATGCCGACGTCAATAACGTATGCACCGGGTTTGATCCAATCACCACGTATCATCTCTGCCCGACCAATGGCGGCGATGAGAATATCCGCCTCTCGGCAGACAGCGGGCAAATCTTTCGTGCGGGAATGGCAGATGGTGGTTGTGGCGTTGGCTTTCACCAACAGCAGCGCCGCTGGCATACCGACAATGTTCGATCGGCCTACAACAACTGCATTTGCTCCCTCTATCTGCGCTCCCGCTTTCTCCAACAGGATCATACATCCCGCCGGTGTGCAGGGGACAAAGAGCGGTTCGCGGCCCTTCTGTGCCAGACGCCCAATGTTCACCGGGTGGAAACCATCCACATCCTTTTCGATGCTGATTGAACGCAGAATTTGCTCCTCATCTAGACCTGCCGGAAGAGGAAGCTGGACGAGGATTCCGTGCACCTTAGAATCTGCATTCAGCGTTTGAATTAGTTTCTCAACTTCTTCCTGAGAAGCATCGTCGGGCAGTTCATGATGAAAAGATTCAATACCTGCTTTAGCGCAGGCTTTTCGTTTCATGCGCACATAGGTATGAGACGCCGGGTTGCCACCAACAAGCACCGTTGCCAGCCCTGGTTGAGTTCCTCCCGCAGCGATTAATTCCTTCACACCCTTGGCGACATCTTCGCGCATTTCAGCGGCGATTGCTTTTCCGTCAATGATCTTTGCCGTCATATTCCACTCCTTTAGATTCCTGCATATACGTAGCTAGTTGAGACACACGATCCAGCCATCC
>JAUWFP010000219.1 GCA_030606845.1 Anaerolineales bacterium
GAGCGTTGACCCGCACACTGATGCCATCGAACTCGAGCCGTTCGATGAGAGCACTTCAGAAACAAGGCGCATCGTATAGGGGAACTCTTCCTGAGAAGGAATTACAGGCAGCAAAGCACGTTCAGCTAAAGCGCCATGGCCAATCTCCCTTCGGGAGGCGCCGCGTAGGAACTTCGTTTCCCCAACCGAGAAGGGTGGGAAATTGTAATGGTGCATATATCGCTTCTCGTTCTTCGGGGAAAGACCATCGAGCTCCTGCCGCTCGCGCGGCGTGCCGACCGTCGCCACCGTCAGTACCTGCGTCTCACCTCGAGTGAATAGTCCGGAGCCGTGAGCTCTTGGGCTGAAATCTACCTCTGCATGAATCTCGCGAACATCCTTCGGACCTCGGCCATCCGTCCGAGTCTTGGTCTCGAGAATGAGTGATCGAACGGCATCCTTGTGTACTTTTTCGAAAGCTTCACGGATGTCAGCGACTTCCCATTCTTCCTCGTCCGCGAATGCTTCTATGGTTTCGTCCCGCAATGCATTCAAGGCCTCAGATTGCTCCGCTTTCTTCCCGGGCTTACTGACGAGTTCCTGAATGCGACTTTCAAGAAATTCAGAAACTTTCGTTTGTACGTCCTCGCTAAGTTGGAAGGAAGGGTAGGAGCGTTTCTCTTTGCCGACTTCAACCTGCATTTGCGCTTGCAGTTCGATAAGAGATCTAATCGCCTCTTGTCCAACCTCAAATGCTTTGACGATTTCTGCCTCTTCAATTTCCTTTGCTCCGGCCTCCACCATCATGATCGCCTCGCTTGTACCGGCGATCACCAAATCTAAGTTGGACTCATCTATGACTTGATAGGACGGGTTGATAACGAAATTTCCGTCCTGCTTAGCCACGCGGACAGTACCTACCGGTCCAGCGAAGGGGACATCCGCAATCGTGAGGGCGGCTGACGCTCCCAGGAGTCCAAGGACATCCAGCGGCGTTTCTCCATCGGATGAGAGCGCGTACAGGATCACCTGGACCTCGTTGCGCATATCCTTTGGGAATAGCGGACGGATCGTCCGATCGGTCAATCTCGCAGTGATTATTGCGCCCTCGGTCGGTCGGCCCTCCCGGCGAAAGAAGGAGCCGGGAATGCGCCCTCCGGCGTAAAGCCGCTCCTCATAATCAACGGTGAGTGGAAAGAACCCGAGTCCTTCCCGAGGTTTACTACTCATCGTCGCAGCAGCGAGGAGGACACTGTCCCCTTGGCGCACTGTCACGGCGCCGCCCGCCTGACCGGCGAGTTTGCCGGTGGAGAGCGTGATGATCTTGCCGCCTACCGTAGTTTCAAATGACTTTTCTTCATACATAAAAATATCCCTTCCGCACCTTCAACTTATGCGAGTCAGGGACTGGGGAATGACCGTCAGTTTGCAAATATCTTCACTGATGGGCGTTCTCCAATTCCCAACCCACGGCAATAGTCAGATGCGCTTTCCTAGGTTGTTTTTCCTGGGTCGTTGTTTCCGATCGACGACCTCTTTATAGAAAATCGACGAGCAAGTTTCTTTCTCACCTGCTCGTCTGCTCTCGACATTACTTCCGGCGGATATTTAAGCTCTCTGTAATCGCCAGATAGGAGGCTGCATCCTTCCTTTTCAAATAAGTGAGCAGCTTCCTTCGCCTTCCAACGAGTTTTAATAGACCTCGTCGTGATGATTCATCATGTTTATGAAGACGTAGATGGTCCGTGAGTTGTCCAATTCGACGAGATAAGATCGCGACTTGGACTTCCGGTGAGCCCGTATCATTTTCATGACGGTGGTACTCGCCGATAAGCTGGTTCTTTTCTTCTTTTGTAAATGCCATGACGTCTGCTCCTCCGCAGGTCACTCAACCCAAAGTTCTATGGTTTACCATACTAAACCTCAGGTCAGTCTAGTCATACGATGGGCAAATTATACCAGAAGCACTTCCACTCGGTTTACAGAACCCGTTCGATTGCCTCACGATGGTTATCTGGCAGGGATCCCATCGTGTTCCGGACAAGACGCTTGATGCCTGGATGTTCTGCTTTAATTTCGTCCAACAGGAATTTCGTCGTCTCGGCAGGGGATTTTTTTGCCAACTGACGCATTAAACCATAGAGAGATTGAACACTCTCCCCGCGAACCTTCTCACTAATTCCGTGAAGGATTTGGAAGGTCTCGGGAAGGAATTTATCAAATGTCGAGTCCCGTGACACGCTAGCAAGCAGAAGAAGCGCGAGATGGCGCACTTGAAGTCGTTGGTCATCAATCCATCTCGTAATTACTTGATATGAAAGATCGGGATCCTGTTCGCGCCACACGGATAAACCATCCGCAGCAAGCCGTTCTAAGGCGACGACGTCCTCACAGGCTTCCGCCCATGCTTCAGCATAGATGGGCACATCCTCTTGCGCAGCCCTATTCAACAAGCACGCAGCCACAAAGCGCCCCTCGCGCACTCCCGTATTCCACATTATCTCAGCCGCCTCCAACCAATCCCCCTTCTCCTTATGCTCGAAATGCTGAATTTCGTTGCAGAGCATCCTCAAAACCGGGCGAGAGACGCGGAGGACTCGCGCTGTTTCTACCGGTCCCGTTGTGATATTACTGCGCTTTGTGCGATCGGCGTAGAACTCAAGCAGCTCATTACAGGCGCGCGCGAACCGCCCTGGCTCTCTCAGGAGCATAAGGACGCTCTCTATTCGTCGGCGTAGATCCTCGGGGTTAACTGCAGGCATTGCAGGCTTTGGAGATCAAATCCTTTCTTGGTTTTTCGGCCTTGGCCATTTTATCCCGTCTCAGTAGTTGAAAAGCTAAATGGAAGACTTTCCGCGGCATACAATCATCTCAATTAAGACGTCTCTCAATCGCACGTTCAACAGGTATAAGCCAGACGGATTCAAGTTGCTGCGCTCTTGTTAGCAGGAGTGGTTCTGGAGTTACGGCCAGCAAGTCGATCCAATCCTGGAGAAACCGCCACATTAAAGCGTGATCCCAGATCTCGGACCAAGTTTCCTGCTTCCATTGAATCCCTGCTTGACTCAACATGTTTTCTCGATAACGCTCAACCATCTCATCTTGGCGCAGGGGTAAATCATCAAACCACCAGGCGCTTTTATTGATAAAAACGACCAAATCTAGCACTCCCGGTCCCACTCCAGCCAACTGCCAATCATAGACAATCTGTTTACGATCACCTACAGCAGCGATATTGCCTGGCCAGTAATCTCCATGCAGCAGTGTACTGGGCTGGTTGATCAGAGGTGCGATAACTCGATCTGCTTTCTCAATGAGCTTCGTAAACAGCTCAATTCGGTGAGGTTTATTGGCAATCAAGATGGGGCGCTTGATTTCCAAGATGCGCTCAAGTGCTTGAGCTGCTGCAGTAATGTGAACCTCGAAATCACCCTCCAGCCCCCTGCTCAACCAGGGGAAGGCGTAGAGATCCTCCCCAAGTCCCCAAAATCGGTCGTGAAGTGTAGCCATCTCATCGATGGCTTGAAAATAATCTTCTTTGCTCCAATGCCCTGGATCGGAAGCAGGAGGGAGAATCTCCAGGATAAGCCAATCCCCGCTAGGGGAACCTGAAATCATCGAGGGTGTTGACAATGGCAGATGGTCGGACAGTGAGTGGTAGATGCCCACTTCTCGGCGGCCGACACCCGCCAGGCCGGCACGCGTCGTACCATGCGGTTCTTTCACAACGAGTATGCATTCACCATCTCTATCAGACGAGCGGTAACGAACCTTGATCCCCCGAATGCGACCGATGGACGGTCGGCGATCGTGAAGCGGGTATGACTCAACCCGCTCAACATGGATTGAAGTATCCTTGAAATGACGCCGGCAGCCCGCTGTTAGGTTAGCCAGGCTGAAAGGCCAAGTCCACTCTTTCTTATCTGCTGAGGTGGTCTTGCTGGAAATCATCATCCTCGAATTTCCAAAAAAGGATTTTCTCCGGCGAAAACTGGTCGAATAAAGAAACTCCATTCGACCGCTATCGTAAAATTAACAGGCTTTTCTCAGCGTAATCATCTCCATCAGCGCATCAGGGGTTCCAAATCTGATTACCATGTGCGGTCGTAATTCTCATCCAGTTTTGAAAGAACCGCCGCTTCGAGATCGATTTCGCTCACGCTCGCCAATTGGATGAGATAGAGCATCACATCAGCCAGCTCAGAGGCGAGTTCATCCTGGCTATCCAGCTCATCGGACCATTGGAAGAGCTCAAGGACCTCATTTGCTTCGAGGACTAAAGAGACGGCGAGATTCTTTGGCGTCTGGGGTTTTACAGAATCAGAGCCATACCACCCTTTCAAGCGCACAAATGCATGCAGGCGTTGCGTTAGTTCTTGTAAATCCATGGCGAAATCCAGTAAACGCTGGGGTACAGATAACTGTTCCTGTTACTCCATGCTCAC
>JAUWFP010000056.1 GCA_030606845.1 Anaerolineales bacterium
GAGCTTAAGAATCTTGTACACTAAGGTTGTATACATGGAGACCACCTTCTGAATCATGTGTCCGGCATGGGACTATCTCCACTTCATCCCTTGAAGAGAAAGGCGGCAACCTGATGAACCCACTCGTTGAATCTCTAGGCCCAGTCTTCATCGTCAGCTTCGCCCTGCAACAGTTGATTGAATTGCTTGATCCAGTTCTGGATAAGGTGATTAAACCGCACAAGGAGTGGATCCTGAGCGCCGTAGAGTTGGTCGTCGGCTTGTTCCTGACACTGGTCCTCGGTCTGCGCATATTGCGACCGTTTGGGGTTACGAGGTTGCCCTGGTTGGATGTCCTCCTGACGGCGCTTTTCGTTACCGGCGGGACGAAATGGCTCAATGATTTACTCAAGATCATCGCTTACAAGAAGCAGGAAATGCGGGCCCGGGCGATGATGGCAACCCAGCAAGTTGCAAAGGATTGACCTAGTTACCGGAAGTTGCAACAAGAATTGTTAGAGCGAGTTTGATATCTAATCGAACAAGCGGAGGAAAGCCATTCAATGGAAGATATTCAGCGTTGCTTTGGAACGGGTGACCCGCTCATGGAGAAATACCATGATGAAGAGTGGGGTGTCCCTGTGTACGATGACCGGTTGCTCTTTGAGCATCTTCTCCTCGACAGCTTCCAGGCTGGCCTCTCCTGGCGCACTGTCCTTCACAAGCGGGAGAACTTCCGCAGCGCCTTCCACGGCTTCGACCCCGAACGTATCGCCAAGTACAACGATCGGGATCGAGCGCGATTGCTGGCGGACGCTGGAATCATTCGCAATAAGCTCAAGATCAACGCGGCGATCACCAACGCCCAGGCTTACCTGGACATCATGGACCGGCAAGGCTCCTTCGCGGATTTCCTGTGGTCTTTCACGGAAGGCAAGACGTTTAAGGGACCCTTGGCGAAAACCTGGCAGGATATTCCAACGACCAATTCGCAGTCGGAGATGATGTCGAAGGCGCTCAAGGCGGAGGGCTTCAAGTTCGTTGGGGACACAATCTGCTACGCCTTCATGCAGGCGGTCGGCATCATAGACGATCACCTCGTCGATTGTTTCCTCTTTTCGGGCCGGTAATTGCAGCGAAGCTATTGTGTTCGGTTGGTACATGCGGACAATCGCTAGCGAAGATGGGCGGGTGATGCTCGCTCTGGTCTACGGTCAGGCGATTTCCATCCCGTCAGCCTGGCGTTGGTGAGACCACATGCGGTAGTAAAGACCTTGCGCCTTCAATAGATGGTTGTGGTCACCTCGTTCAACAATTCGCCCTTCTTGGAGCACGAGGATCTCATCGACATCCTCCAACTCGATCAGTCTGTGTGTGAGCAGAAGAGATGTGCGTTTGCGCATCAAACTTTTTAGCGAGCGCATGACTTCACGCTCGGTCAACGGATCGAGATTCGCAGTTGGTTCATCAGCGATCCATATTGGAGCGTCGCGGAGTAGGGCGCGGGTGATAGCAAGACGCTGCCTTTCACCTCCGCTGAGCATCAGACCGCGCTCGCCGATCGGCGTATCGAGGGAATGAGGCAGGGCGTGGACAAAGGCCAGTAGCTGAGCCTGCTCGAGCGCGGCGAAGATTTCGGCATCTCCTGCATCAGGTTTTGCGAGCAACAGATTATCACGGATGCTGCCGTGGAACAGGTAGGTATCCTGCGAGATCACGCTGAATAATGAGCGAAGTTCTTCGAGTTTAAGTGAGCGCAGATCCGTTCCCCCGAGCAGGATTTGACCCTCTGAGTAGTCCCAGAATCTGAGCAGCAAATGAGCGATGCTGGACTTGCCTGATCCGCTCGGTCCAGTAACAGCGAGAATGCGCCCCGGAGCGAGATCGAAATCGATCTCTCGCAGCACGGGAGGAAGATCGTCGGCGTAGCAAAAAGTGAGCTTCAAGGTGTGAATTTGGGTCGACTCCGGCAAAGGCTTGTGCGATTCCGAATCTGCCACTGCGGGGGGCACATCGACGATCTCAAAAAGACGCCTTGCTGCTGTGAGGTTGGTCTCGAGGTGTTGAAACGAGTCGGGTAGAGGCGCGACCGCTTCGAAACTGGCAATCGTGGCGATTACGACGACGGCAAGCAGATACCCCTCTAGCATCCCGAATTGAACGAGTGGTATCGCCCTCAGCATTGTCGCCAGCACGGCAAGATTGGTTGTTAGCCCAACGAGGCCGATGGAAAGACCAGCGATCCAGGCGTTCCCCTCCTTCGTGCCGGCGATGTCGGTCGTCAAGTTGAAAACCAGGTCAAGATGGGAAGGGCCTTGTTCGAAGGCCAGGATGTCGGCGTTCCCTTGAATGCCGTCGACGAGTGCGGTATTTAGCTCGCTGCGCAGCTCGACTTCCCTCTCGCCGAACGGTTTTGCCATTCGGTTTGTAAGCAGGGGTATGGCTAAACCAGCGAAAAGCAGGAAAAACAGCAACTGCACCGACAGCCAGATGTCGAAGCGTGACATGAAATAAGTCACCGCGGAGATCATCGCTATGGCAACGCCCGGAGGAACGATCACACGCAAGAAGAAGTGCTGAAGAGTTTCGATATCGGCGACGATGCGGCTGAATAGGTCGCCGCTGCGCTGGGTTAACAATCGTGCCGGCGCCAGCGGTTCCAAGTGTTCATAAAACCACACCCGTAGTCTGGCGAGCAGGCGGAAAGCCGTATCGTGGGTTTGAAGCCGCTCCAGGTAGCGGAAAACCCCGCGGGTGATGCCGAAGAAGCGTACGCCCACAATTGCCACCTGAAGTTCAGCAATGGAAGGATGGAGTGCTGCGCGGGCGATGAGGTAGGCCGAGGTGGATAACAAACCTATTCCGGCGGCAACAGTTAGCGCTCCGAGCAGCATAGAAAGCGCGATTCTCCCGGTGAAGGGTATAGAAAGTTCCAGAAGGCGGCGGGCTGTGCCCCTCACGACGCGCCTCCCGAGGCTATCATTTCGGCGTATAAACCTTTCGTCAGGAGCAGTTCTTCATGGGTACCGCGCTCAATAATTTTGCCCCGAGAGAGAACGAGGATCTCGTCGGCGTTTATCACGGTTCGCAGCCGATGTGCGATGATGAGCGCGGTGCGTCCTGCGAGCAGATCGCGAAGGCTATCCAGGACCTCGGCTTCTATCTCGGCATCCAAATGAGCGGTTACTTCGTCGAGGATGAGGATCGGTGACTCTTTGAGGAACGCACGTGCGATTGCGATTCGCTGCGACTCACCGCCGCTAAGGCGCGAGCCGCCTTCCCCTAAAATGGTGTCATAACCCTGTGGAAGTGAGCTAATAAAGCTGTGTGCGCCGGCGCGCTCGGCCGCGGTTTCGACCTCGGGGAAATGGGCCTGCGGTCGGGCAAAGCGGATGTTCTTGGTTGCGCTGGTGTTGAAGATGTAGGGTTGCTGCGGCACCCAGGAGAGAAGCCTGCGCCAGACCTCTGTATCAATATCCTCCAGCGGCATCCCATCGATCAAGATCTCACCATCCCCGGGTTCAGCGAAGCGCAGGAGAAGATGGGCGAGGGTTGACTTGCCGCCGCCGGTGGGACCAACGACACCCACGATTTTGCCCTGGGGGATGGTGAAAGTCACACCGTCAAGGGCGATACGCTTGCCATCCTCATACGCAAGGCGAACATCTCGAAATTCGATCGCTTCATGAAACTCGAGAAGTTGGTGCTCGTCGGGCCGATCTGATTTAGTAGCAGGGGTGGGCTGATCAAGGATGGCGAAGATGCGCTGCGCTGCGGCAATGCCAGACATGCCGGAGTGGAACCGGGTTCCGAGCAAGCGTAAGGGGAGATAGAACGCTGGCGCGAGCAGTAGGACGAAAAAGGCTTGTTCAAATTGGATGCGGCCGTACAGCAGGCGCAGTCCGATTTCAACCGCGACAATCGCAGTGCTGATCGTAGCAACCATTTCCAGGACGAATGCGGAGAGAAAGGCCACTCGCAGGACACGCATCGTCGAAAGGCGAAAGCGGTCGGAGATGTTGGCGATCTCCGCAATCATCGCCCGGCTGCGACCGAGCAGTTTGAGTGTGGTGAGGCCCTGGATGGCGTCCAGAAAGGTGGCGCTCATGCCGCTGAGAACAGACCACTGACGTTGAGTTTGCACCTCTGCGGCGTCACCGATGAGCACCATGAAGATGGGAATGAGAGGGGCCGTGAGCAGAAGCACGAAGGCGGACAGGGGATCGACTGGCAGGATGAAGAGGAAAATAGCGAGGGGGACAATAGCGGCTAGCGCTAACTGAGGCAAATACTGACGGATGTATGCATCAAGCGCCTCGACGCCCTCCTGGATCGTGTTCGTCAGTTCTCCGCTGCGCTCAGCGGTTGTGTAGGCTGGGCCGAGAGCAAGTAGATGGGAGAGCAGGTGGCTGCGGATATCAGATTTTACGAGATTCGCGGCGCGTTGTGCCGCGACTTCACTGAAGGTCGATAGAGCCACCCGCAGCAGGCTCAGAAAGAGAAGCAGGATCAACTCTGAATGGACTTGCGCTATACCAGCGCCAGCGAGGAATGCTGCACTGACGATCCGACTGATGGTCCAAGCCTGGAAGACAATTGCGATGCCATCTGCTGCCCCGAGGGCGATGGTTATCGCCAGCGGCATGTGAGCTGTCCCAGTGCTGGAAAGGAGTCTGCGATCCAGTTTCACAAGTACGCTTCTCCGTCAGAGTTGTGATGAGTGAGTTGGGTTACGCGCCCAGTTTCAGCGGGGAACATCCAAAGGTTGTTGTCAATGAGGACGCGAAGGTCCCGAGGGCAACGATTGGACCTTCGCGTCAGGGCCTCGGGACCGAAGAGGATTAAGTTGCGGGAGAGCATGTCCGGGTCCGAATACCGTTCAGTACTCCAGCTTGCTGTCGCGTGTAACCCTCCCTCGGAAGACATAGTAGGACCACCCCTGGTACAGCAAGACGAGCGGGACGAAGATAGCGGCGACGATCGTCATCACTTTAAGTGTGTAGGGGCTGGAGGAGGCGTTGTAGATTGTCAGACTCCACTCGGGGTTGAGGCTGGAAACCATAACCCGAGGAAATAGCCCCACGAAGAAGGTAATAGAGGAGAAGGCAATGCATATCCCGCTCATTACGAAAGCCCAACCGCCCTGCTTCTTGCGGATGAACCACCCCGCAGCCAACATGGCTGCCCCAGCGCTGATGGGCACCAATCCGGGACTAACGCCCAAACGTTCGTACATATCGGTTACGAAGTAGCCGACGCCGAAAGCGAAAAAGCCCACAACCAGAGCAATCGGCCATATTCTTCGCGCGGCAGTGAACGCCCGGTCTAAAATCGGTTCATCTAGTTTCAAGCTGAGGAAGGCCGCGCCGTGCAGGGTGAAGATTGCCAGGAACGCTAGGCCACTGACCAACGCATAGGGGTTGAGTAGGTTCCAGAAACCGCCAATATAGGTCATATCGGCATCAATCGGGGTGCCGAGTAGCAAGTTTGCCATGGCGATGCCCCATAGAAGAGGAGGAACCAGGCTGCCGCCGAAAATTAGCCAGTCCCATGTGGAGCGCCATTTCGGGCGGATGTCCTTATTGCGGAATTCAATGGCAATGCCGCGTGTGATCAAGGCTACGAGCATGAGCAGCAGAGCCATATAAAAGCCGCTGAACATCGTGGCGTACCAATTTGGGAAGGCAGCGAACATCGCGCCCCCGGCAGTGATGAGCCAGACTTCATTCGCATCCCAATGTGGACCGATGGTTGCGATGATTCTCCCCCGCTCTTCCTCGTCTTTGCCGAGAAAAGGCAGCAGAATACCCACACCGTAGTCGAAGCCCTCGAGAAAGAAGTAGCCGGTAAACAATACTGCGATGAGGATGAACCAGACAGTGTTCAGATCCATGACAGACCTCCTGATAAAAGGCTACGCTACGGCGTCGCCGAGGCTTTCGTTGATTGGCGTTTCATCTTTTGCATATTTCGCAAGCAGGTAGACATCGACCACAATGAGCACGCCGTAGAGCAATGTATACACGATGAGCGACGTCATTAACATACTCACGGTCACGTTTGGTGATGCTGCATCCTCTGTGCGCATGATGCCGAAGACGATCCACGGCTGGCGGGCCACCTCGGTAAAAATCCAGCCGGTTGACGTGCCGATGATGGGCAGCGCAATGGCAAAGGGCATCCAGCGCAGGAATAGATTTGCCTTTGGTAGACGTTCGGTCAGCATTAGAAATAACGCATAGAAGGCAAGTAGGAGCATCAGGGAACCTACCCCCACCATGGCGCGGAACGACCAGTAGCTTATGGTCACTGGTGGAATGTAATCCCCCGGTCCATACAATATCTCGTACTCCTGCTGGATGTCATTGATCCCTTGAACCTCTCCATCGAAACGATTGTAGGACAGCAGGCTGAGCGCTCGCGGGATGCGGATATCGAATGTATTTCGCCGCTGGTTCTCATCAATGATGGTCACCAGCGAAAGGTCAGCGGGATCTTCTGTCTGCCAGAGCGCCTCACCCGCAGCCATCTTCATCGGCTGAGCCTCCACCATGTACTGGGCTTGGCTGTGGCCGGTGAGACTCACCATGCTAATGCCGATCACACCGGCGACAGCACCCCACTTGAACGAGCGCAGGAAAATATCTGAGTCACGCTTCTTGTAGAACAAGTGATATGCGCTGATCCCAAGGATGAAGAACGCCGCGGTTGTTATTCCTGAAGTGATCACGTGGGGGAATTGAACCCAGAGGTGGGGGTTGCTCAGTAGGGCAAAGAAACTTGTCATTACCGCTCGACCATTTTCTATGGCGTACCCGACAGGTTCCTGCATGAAGGAATTGGCGATCAAGATCCAAAAAGCGGAGAGATTCGCCCCGATCGCGACAATCCAGATTGTTGCCGCATGCATGCGGGGAGAGAGGCGATCCCAGCCGAAGATCCAGATTCCAAGGAAGGTGGATTCAAGGAAGAAGGCCAGCAGCGCCTCGATCGCAAGCGGTGCACCGAAAATATCGCCGACGAAACGAGAGTACTCAGACCAATTCATCCCGAATTGGAATTCCATCACGATGCCGGTGACCAAGCCCATGGCGAAATTAATCAAGAACAATTTCCCCCAGAATTTAGTCATACGTTTGTAGAGTTCGTTCCCGGTGCGGACGTACATGGTTTCCATCAATGCAAGGAGGATGGACAAGCCCAGCGTCAGGGGTACGAAAAAGAAGTGATACACACAAGTGATGGTGAACTGCAGGCGGGCAAGTGTCACTGGGTCCATCGGTTTTTCTCCTTTGCTTCGGCTGCCAGGAGGAAGCTGCGATTGGGAGCCTTGATGTGGCAAGGACTCCAATGGTGTCCTAGAAATGTCAATGAAAGTCGGCTGGGAGATAGACAATGAGGAACGTTGGTTGGCATGTTGTTAAAAAACAGCTCCGGTTTTTCGAAGTTTAATTGAGAGCCGTCCCCGTGACACGTTTCTTATCATAGATAAGCAGGAGTAAGGATATATGCGTATTTGAAAGAAAACAAATAGGTCATGCTGGTCGTTTTTGGAATCTAATTAACGGGGTCTTCTCAATTCGAGGATATGGCTTCAAGCACTGATGAAGTTGAACTAATTATGCTCCGGCAAGTAAAGGAATCTTCATCGCTGAGATTAGATTGTCTGTCCTCGAGATGAAAGTTGAGCTATAGCTAAGGTTCGACGTGGTGAGTCTATCTCTTGATAAGGTCTCTTATTAAAAGTGTTGTTGTCAAATCCTCATTTAATCCTTATAGTCATGAAGCAAGGACGGTAGTCCGTGGAATCACATGTTAGCTGGCTAAGACGAATATTCTAATTATGATTTTTCTTTTAGGTGGTCCCCCAAGAATTGGAAAATCAATAATCTCCAGTGAGATTCGGCAGAAATTTGCTGTGAGTGTTGTTTCAACGGATACCCTCGGTGCAGTGCTGGAGAATGTTCTGGGCCCTGAAGCGGCGCCAGACCTGTTTATTTTTGGCAAGTTTCATGAAATGCCAATGGCGGAGCGGGTGAAGTTAATGATGAAGGATCCTGCAGAGCTTATTGATTATGTGAGAAAAGAAAGCTATGTCGTTTGGAAAGCGGTAGAGGTTTTTATCAGGAGAGAGAATAATGAGGGTCGAGATATACTGATTGAAGGAGTTGCTATTCTTCCCGAGTTGATGAGTCAGCTTGAGGATATCCCTCATCGGGTTGTATTTATCGGTAATCAAGGAGGAAATCACAAAGAGAACATCAAGAAATCTGCCGAAGAGAATGAGTATGATTGGATGCGGGATGTAAGCGATCAATATATTGGCGCTTTTGCAATGTTTGTTAAGCGGATGAGCGGCTACATCGAGCAGGAGACTAAGAAGTATGGCTTCAAGTATATAGAGATGGACAAAAAGCAATTTGGGGATGTAACGGAGGAGGTTATGAAATCACTAGGATTGGGCGCCAGCTAACGTCTCGCTGGAGGCGACCGGGGATGCTCGCGATTTGGCAGCAAAGTTGTAAGATATGAGTAGTGTGAAAACGTAGCGGTCGGGCATACCCCGGCCGCTCAGCTCAAAACCGTTAGGCAGAGCGCCTGGTATAAAATTGGAGTGTACTGACATGGCTAATACTATCGACTGGGTGGAAATACGCACTGGCGATATCGAGAGAGCCGAGCACTTCTACACGGAATTATTCGGCTGGGAAACGATTGCTAAAGAAGCTACAGAAGGGCAAGAGTATTGGATCTTTGATACTGGTGAGGAACCCCGTGTTGAGAACCTCCGAAGAGTGGGCATGTGGGCACGCCCGATAGGCGAAAAGTTAGGTGCCGTCGCCTACATTGTTGTTGATGATATTGACGCAGTTCTTAAGAAAGTGTCATCACTAGGTGGAGGTGTCATAGCGCAAAAGGTTGCCCAGGGCTCATCCTACAGGGCAGTTTTTGCGGATCCGGATGGTAACCATCTTGGGCTGTGGCAAGATGTCGACATAAGTTGAAAGCTCTGCCTAACATCTCAATGGAGCGGACCCGAGATTCTGGCGAATTTGCGCAAGACTTGATGTATTATCGATGTTGAAAACGGGCCGCTCATCTCGAAACCGTTAGCCCGCATACATTTATGATCACACTGATCATACAGTTACAGATTTGCATCACCGGAAAACTATGAACAAGGACGATATTTCAGTTCGTGAATTGCTCCCCGAAGACCAGGGTATCGTACGCCAACTTGGATTTCGAGTGTTTTCTTTGCCTATGGGATTGCTAATGGCCGCCACTATGGGGAAGGATGGCTTGATAGCGGAAGATACAACTGGAACAATTATTGGCGCTCTCATTTTTAGAACAACATGTGTGGGAGATAGGAAATTGGGGATAATCGATTGGGCCCTGGTTGAAACCCAACACCAGGGTAAAGGTGTTGGGAAAGCTCTTGCCACCCTGGCTTTGGAATGGTTTCGTCAACAGAACTGCGACAAAGTCATCACCTTTACGGACGGATATAATAGTGCTGCTTTGAATGCAGCTCAATCTCTTGGTATGCGCTACTGGCCAGAGTCTCAGCAAATCCGTGAATTCGGCTGGTGTTGGCCTAAATTCCTGATTGTGCTTCCCCACGTGGGGCTCAGCACATTCATCCTGCATTTACCGCTCAAAGAGCAAGTATGGTCAAAGCAACGGGCGATAAGTGGTGTTAAAGCACTCATTGGCGTAACGTTATTCCTAGGCCTCATATTGCTGCCACTCAGCCGAATATGGTTTGTGCCGCTTGAACTGACAAGCATATTGTGGGGTGTAAGTATTGTGGCTGCCTACACGAGCGTGCGCTCTTTAGCAGTCTGGTGGACAACGCGCGTTTTACGGCTGCCGATAATGTTTCGTCTCTGGAGTTCGGGCTTGATCTACGCCACGCTTCTAGCAATCAATCCGTATGTTTTCATCCCAGCGTTTGGTGGCAGTTTTTACATCAATAAAGCCGATTTCGACTATAGCAGGGACCGTTCTGTAATGGGCAGAGCTATGTTTGCCAGTGTAGCTGCATCGCTCGCATTATTTACCGCATTCACTGTGCTTGCCGAGTTAAACGCTGCCACCGAGGTAGCAGAACTGGGACGTTATGTAGGCGTGGCATTTGGATTGACCGATACGGTGTTGATACCTTTTGGAGCATTGCCTGCTGGCCAACTCTGGCGCTGGCGGCGATCTGTGTGGCTTGCAGCACTCACATGTTTTCTAAGCATCTGGTTGCTACTCCCACGTATCTTTTGAGTGCTATTCCTGGGACAAAGAGCGGGCTAACCCAAATT
>JAUWFP010000193.1 GCA_030606845.1 Anaerolineales bacterium
CGGTTTGGAAGAGACGATTTTCGTCGGGTTGGATATCGGCACGAGCAAAATTTGCATGCTCGTGGGACATTCCACGCCTGATGGAAAGTTGCGTGTGATCGGCATTGGCGAAGCGCCATCGAAAGGTATGCGCAAAGGCGGTGTCGTCAACCTTGAGGCTTTAGCTCAGTCAATCCGGATTTCAAAGGACAAAGCTGAACGAACTTCGGGGTACGAGATTACTTCCGCAATGGTCAGTCTCTCCGGGTCTCATGTCTCCTCGCTCAACAGCAAGGGTATGACGGGTGTGACGGGCCGGACGATCAGCGGCGATGATGTGAGCAGAGCGATCGAGGCCGCCCGTTCAATTGTGATCCCGTACGATCGGGCTATCGTTCATGTCATCCCGCGAGCCTTCGTCGTCGATGGTCAGGATGGGATTAGGTCTGCTGTCGGCATGCACGGCTACCGCCTTGAAGTGGAAGCCCACATCGTGACAGCTAGCAGCACTGCGCTGCGGAATCTTGAAAAATGTATCGAGGCAGCCGGGATCGATGTTGATGGTTGGGTTCTTGGATCACTCGCATCGGCCGGGGTTACCCTGAGCGAGACCGAACAAGAAATGGGAGTGATGCTCTGCGACATCGGTGCGGGAACGACAGATATTGCAATCTACATTGAGGGAGCAGTCTGGCATACCGCGGTTATCCCTGTGGGTGGTGAGCATCTTTCAAATGACATTGCCCAAGTTTTGCATCTACCCCACGAGACTGCCGAGTCGGCGAAAAGGCGGCATGGTTATGCCAGACCTTCAGGCTTTGACCCCGCTCAAGCGTTCGCTGTTCGTCCCTTCGGTGAGGAGCAGTCAATCCGAATTAAGTGTAAGGACATGGCGGTGATTATTGAGCCGCGGATCGAGGAATTATTTAGTTTGGTAAGGCAAGAAGTGAAGCGCAGTGGGTATGATGGCTTGCTGCCGGCAGGAATTGTGTTGGCCGGAGGGACAAGCCAGCTGCCAGGCATCCGTGACGTTGCAAATGAAATACTTCATTTGCCCGTTCGAATCGCGGAACCGGAGCGCATGCTCGGTTTAGTGGATCGTTTACGTTCACCGGCTTACGCAGCGAGCCTGGGCTTACTTTATTGGGCGCAAGTGCTGGGAGAGGAGATCGGTGTTGAAGGCTTTACCTATGCTGGTTTCACGCTGCCAAACTTTAGCTTAGAGAAAACAGTAGGTTTTTTCAAACGGTTACTGCCCGGATAAATCCCTTGCCCCAGCCTAAAACTCTTGACAGGGCCGGGGTGGATAAGACAACGAAACAGTGTTCGAGGAGGAGGAAGAAAATGAAACCTTTACCACAGACGGAATCATTTGCAAGGATTAAAGTTGTTGGAATAGGCGGCGGAGGAAGCAACGCTGTCAACCGCATGATTGAAGAGGGCCTGATTGGCATAGAGTTTATTGCCATCAACACCGATGCCCAGGCGCTCCTTCTTTCGAATGCATCTACTAGGGTTCGCATTGGCGATAAACTGACTCGCGGACTCGGCGCAGGAGGCAACCCGGAGACGGGTCAGAAAGCTGCTGAGGAGTCTGCAGAGGATCTTTATGAAGTCCTCAAAGGCAGTGACATGGTCTTCATCGCCGCGGGAATCGGCGGCGGCACAGGAACTGGTGCTGCTCCGATCGTCGCCCAGATCGCAAGGGAGATTGGAGCGCTGACCATCGGCGTGGTCACGAGACCTTTCACCTTCGAGGGGGCGAAGCGGGCGCAAACTGCTGAGTCTGGTATCGAGCAATTGAAGGAAAAAGTCGATACCCTCATCGTTATCCCGAACGATCGTTTGTTGCAGATCGCGGATAAAAAAGCCAGCTTGCATGACGCATTCAAGATTGCGGACGATGTGCTCCACCAGGGTATTCAGGGTATCAGTGAGCTGATCACCGTCCCTGGCCTTATCAATCTCGACTTCGCGGATGTGCGCACGATCATGTCCGAGGGAGGCGCAGCTTTGATGGCTGTCGGCAGGGCTTCGGGTGAGGATCGTTCCCGCGAAGCTGCCGAGCAGGCAATTTCTAGCCATCTCCTGGATATCACGATCGATGGCGCGCGCGGCATTCTGTTCAATGTTACGGGCGGGCATGATCTGAGCCTATACGAGGTCAATCAAGCCGCGGCGATCATCAAGGAAACGGCGCACCCAGATGTCAACTTGATCTTCGGTGCAGTCATCGATCCGAGTATGGGTGATGAACTGCGCGTTACCGTAATCGCCACCGGCTTTGAGCGTGCTGGTGGACTTCACCATGCAATGCGCAGGACGCGCAGCAGAACGGAAGCACGTGCGCAGGAAGGGCAGGTAGCTATCGCCGCCGAAGAATTCCAGCCGCAAGCTTTTGATATGAACGACCTGGACATCCCGGCTTTCTTACGTAGACGTTAAGGTGGGTGGGCTCTCGGCTCGGCCAGTCGACTCCCTCCCCTAAACGCCCTTAAGAACCGTTTGCCGCACGGTTTTCTCTAAGGGCATCCGTACACACAGACCGTCGCCGGTACCTCCTCCCGGAAACGGTCTGTTGTGTTTCTTGCAGGGGGGGGACCAAAGTACCAAATATTTTAAGGTTTAGATGGTGCTTATAACCTTGTTGAGATGTTGCTCATTATGCTAAAATTTACCGCTCTACCCCCAATCTGTTGGGGATTCGACTTTTGAACACCTAGATATGGCGTGGAACAACTGTGCCATAAGAGAGGAATAAATGCGCTGCCCGTACTGTGAGGGAGAACGAACCCGTGTTATCGATACAACACGTGACTCACGGGGTGGAGTTCGGCGCCGCAGGGAGTGTATAGGGTGCAGTCAGCGCTTCAGTACGTACGAGCGGGCAGTCCTTGCCTCTCCGCTAATCACCAAACAAGATGGGACCCGAGAAGAGTTCGACCGCGAGAAGCTTCACCAGGGGATCAGGATCGCCTGTGCAAAGCGACCGGTATCGGCAGCAGATATTGAACGCCTCGTCGGTGAGGTCGAATCAACGCTCCAGGCGATGGGTAAAGCGGAAGTCTCCTCTAGAGTTGTCGGCGATATGGTTATAGCAGGATTAAAAGACCTCGATCACGTTGCCTATATTCGCTATGCGATCGTTTATCTAGGTCTTGACGATCTGCAAGCCGTTCGCGATGAAATAGATTTTCTGCTCGAAATGTGATTGTTTCATGAATGGCCCGCCTTGATGTTTATTGTGGCAGGTTTGATGGGTGATGGTTATTTCGGAGGGAGAGGACGTTGGAAACAGATCCAACAGGAGTGGCTGTAGATTTAAATAGTGAGATAACAAGAACCCCTTCGCGCCCAGAAGACTTACTTGCTGTTGAGTTATCTGAGAACGCCAAGACGGTCTTGGTTAAGCGTTATCTTCGACGCGGGGAAGATGGTCAACCGAGCGAGACAATGGAGGAGATGTTCTGGAGGGTTGCCTACAACGTTGCGCTAGTGGAAGAGGAATGGGACGTCGAAGTTGAATCGGTCGCCCGTGATTTCTATGAGCTCATTGCCAGCAAGCGTTTTTTTCCAAATTCACCAACCTTTACCGGAGCGGGCACACCTCTAGGTCAGCTCGCAGCTTGCTTCGTCCTACCAATTGCTGATGACATGGGGCGTGATTCAGAAGGCATCTTCCAGACTCTGCGTAATGCTGCTTTAATTCAGCAGACCGGTGGAGGTAATGGTTTCTCATTCTCAAGATTGCGCCCAAACGGTGACTTGGTCAACTCTTCGAGAGGTGAGGCGACGGGACCAGTTGGTTTCTTGAGGGTATACGACCGCGCTTTCGGTGTTATCGCCCAGGGCGGCACCCGGCGCGGGGCTAACATGGCCGTTCTCAGAGTCGACCACCCCGATATTGAATCCTTCATCAGCTGCAAGACTGATGAGAAAGCGATTACGAATTTCAACATCTCGATCGGCGTTACCGATGCATTCATGGAGGCCGTTAAGAACGACGATTGGTGGGAGCTGCGCTTCCCGGATATATCCTCACCGGAGTATAGCGAGTTCAACAGAACACATCGCCAGCTCCTCGAAGCGGATGCCGAGTTCATAGTCTATGAACGCGTTCGTGCCCGCGAGCTCTTTAATAAAATCGTTCAGCAAGCTCACCATAACGGAGAACCAGGCGTTCTTTTCCTGGATGCTGCAAATCGGAGCAACCCGGTTCCACATTTGTACGATCTGGAAGCTACAAACCCCTGCGGCGAGCAATGGTTAGGCCCTTATGAAAACTGCTGTCTGGGTTCGATCAACCTCGCAGAACATTTCGGGCCAAATCGATCTGTCGATTGGTCGAAGCTGAGCGAAAGCGTCCAGCTAGCAACCCGCTTCTTGGATGACGTTGTGAGCGCCAATGCCTACGTTCCCGCGGTTCCGCAGCTTAAAGAAGCTGCTTTGCGAGCACGCCGTATCGGTTTGGGTATCATGGGGCTTGGCGATTTGCTGTATCATACAGGAATTCGCTACGGCTCGGAGGAAGCCCAGGAATTTTCCGGCCAGGTAATGGAATTCATCCGCTTCCATAGCATGTCAACGAGCGTCGACTTGGCGCGCGAGCGCGGGCCATTCTCGGTAATCGAAGGCAGTATCTACGATCCAGACAGAATCACATGGGAGCCACCCAAGCCTCTGCGTCCTTTCACGCGAGACTACGGGCGACCGCATGTTGACTGGCAGGATGTTCTCGAAGGGATCCGACAAACG
>JAUWFP010000215.1 GCA_030606845.1 Anaerolineales bacterium
GCCGAGAGGTAATCGATCTCCTCGGAGACAAACGGCATAATCGGAATTAAGCCATCGAATTTTTCCAGTTTCTTGGCAATGCTCTCGGTGATCTTCTCGCCATCTGTTACAACAGGTTTTCTTCCTCGCGGCAATGTCAAATCGCCTCGAGATTTGCGTCCAACAAGGCGCTTATCCGTCGCTTTGAGCTCAGACAAGACCTTGCGATATGGAGTCTCAATGAAACCATAACTGTTGACGCGGGCGTAGGATGCCAAACGCCCGATGAGGCCAATATTCGGGCCTTCCGGCGTTTCAATCGGGCATATGCGGCCATAGTGAGAGTGATGAACATCGCGCACATCAAAACCCGCTCGCTCCCGACGCAAGCCACCGGGGCCTAGCGCAGAAAGCGTACGCTTATGGCGCAGTTCTGCCAACGGATTTGTCTGATCCATGAATTGGGAAAGTTGGCTCGATCCAAAGAACTCGCGTATCGAGGCGACGACAGGTCTAATATTTATGAGCGAGATTGGCGAGATATTATCTTGGTCGCGAATCGACATCCGCTCCAGGATGACCCGCTCCATACGGCGCAGGCCTACACGCAGCTTGCCCTGAATGAGTTCGCCAACAGTCTTCACCCGGCGATTGCCGAGGTGATCAATGTCATCCGGTTGTTTCACACCGTTATTAATGAGGATGAGACGCTCGATGAGACGCACCATGTCCCAGGTCGTCACTCGACGATGATCGAGGGGCACGATTTTATCAAGATCTAATTTCTGATTTAATTTGTATCTCCCCACACGCTCCAGGTCATAACGGCGCTGGTCGAAGAGCTGCTCCATCATGTACTCGCGGGCATTGTCCAGCGTTGCCGGATCGCCTGGACGCATTCTGCGGTAAAACTCAATAAGGGCTTCTTCAGCTATAGTCCGCTTTTCCGTAATTTCCCAGGTGGGTTCCTGCCGAATCGTCGTTGCGATATAGGGATGATCTGGGTTGTTGTCGGCGTCGGCGAAAAGCTCAAGCAATTCTTCATCTGATCCATCTGAGAGCGGCGATGAGCCAAGACCATCATCAATCGCTGCTAACGCCCGCAGCAAGATAGTTACGGGTACGGTGCGTTTACGGTTGAATTTCAATGTTAAATAATCACTCTTACGAGTCTCGAATTCCATCCAGGCGCCGCGATCGGGGATGAGCTTGGCGGCAGCTAGACGACGACCCGTCGTTCGATCCTCTGGCGCCTCGAAATAGACGCCCGGCGAGCGAATAAGTTGAGATACAACAACACGCTCAGTGCCGTTAATAATGAACGTGCCCTTCTCGGTCATGAGTGGAAAATCGCCCAAGAAGATATCTTGTTTGATGGGTTCAGGAACTTCGGATCCCGCCAAGAGGACAGAAACGTACATCGGCGCGGCGTACGTCAGATCACGCTCAACACACTCCTCGATTCCGTGCTTGGGGTCTTCAAACCAATACTTAAGCTTGAACTCTTTAGCCTCCGGAGTGTCCCCCGGGAAAAAGAGCTTCATCCCGCTGTTGTATGAAACGATGGGAGAGATCTCATTAAAAAGCTCAGACAGCCCAGTTTCCACAAGCCATTGAAACGATTCCAGTTGAATGTCAATGAGATTGGGTAAACTATAAACCTCAGGTATTCGGGAATACCACTTTTGATCTCTGGTCGATGCCATACCCTACTAACTCCTGTATGCTGTTATTGCGCGATCTTATCTCGGTGATTAACATCCAGGGGAATTCTGTACCAAGCGCGAAACGGCTGATCGACAAGACCAGCTCCAAAAGTATTTATTTCTTCACGCAGCACAGCTAAACGCCCTTTGGAAAACCGCAAGAATTTGACTGCAACCTATTATTCTACCATATCAATCAAGACCTGTGAATCTAATTTTTCGATTGTTTTTGGGATCATCTTCAATCTGCGTGGGGTTTAATACGCGGACCTCAGAGCGCAAGCTGCACCTGCGACTGGAAGCAGAGCTTCCTTACTCCATATAAGCATTTTGAGGAGAGCCTAAACTAAGGGGTCAGCCATCAACGATGTAGAGGGCCTGGTATTCCGAGAAAGCCCAGGCGATGCTGCGGATGTAATCCCGTGGCTGCTGGAGCCGAATGATTTCCAGGAATAAGTCTGGATCTTCCTGAGATAGCTCTTTCCAGATTGATGAATTCCCCGGACCCGCGTTATAGGCTGCCAGAGCAGCATACAGGTCTCCATTAAATAAATCGCGTTGATCGGCCAAATAGCTCGCTCCCAAGCGGACACTGACAATGGGCCTGTATAAATCGTCCGCGGTATACACTGGTGGCCATCCCTCGCGCGCGGCCACATATTCACCAGTGCTCGGAATGATCTGCATCAAACCCCGCGCCGCAGCATATGAAGTGGCGAAGCTTTCGAACAAACTCTCTTGCCGGGAGACGGAGAGTAGAAAAAGCCCATCCATTCCCTGCGACAATGCTTCCGGCATGAACAGCTCCCCAAAGTAAGGGCCAAAACGGATATAACGAAGGTAATCTGGCGCCAGGTGTGAGTTTGACTCATCTAACCCGGCAAGGCGGATCACTTCACGAACGTTGTAAATCGCGGGCTGGTAGAGACCCAGATCCAAGAACCAATTCATGAGACGATACGTCGCCTCTGCGTTGTGCAAGTAGTCCTTTCTAAGCGGCTCCAACTCAGCTTTTGCTTCACCGTACCTTCCCAACCGCCAGAGTTCTTCCCCTCGCTGTGCGCGCGGGTCAGATCGCAGAATCTCATCGAGATCTGTCAGCGGCACTGTTGAGGTGATCCCGAATGTCTCGCGCATCCACTGATTCGCTTCATCTCTGGCAAAAGCTATCTCGTCGTCAGAGGGGAAGATGAAGACCCCTCGTGCTTGAAAAGGGCTCCTTCCTTTAAGAACATCCGCGGCTCGGAGCGAATAATAACCATTCGGGTCAGCTGCCTCAGCAGCCTTGAACGCTTGCTGCGCAGCGTCACTATCGCCGCTCGCCTGGCGTGACTTACCTATCCATAGTTGGGCTGCCGCTCGATCCTCAGTTGATAACGACAATTCCAATGCTCTCTCAAAAGCAGTTTCTGCCTGGCTGTTCTCCCCCAGACGGAAATATTGAATCCCTGCTAGGAACGCTGCCCGATATGCCTGCGGAGCGTTCGGGTAATCCGTAGAGAGCTGAAGCCAAAGTTGTGCTGACTGCTCAAGATCGTTATTCCGTTCAGCTATGCGGGCTGCAGCGAAAAGAAAATCAGGCGCCTGAGGGTGCTCGGGGTAATTCTGCGCAAAGGCAAGACTCGTTTGCACGGCGAGATCATACTGGTCGAGGTATGCCCACAACGTGTCGACACGTTCATCCCAAGCCTGTGAGAAGTATGGATCGTTGGGGTAGCTCTCAATCAGAATCTGCAATTCCTGCAAAGCCCCTGAGTAATCGCCCAGCATACGCAGCGAAAGGGCTTTGAAATAATGAGCTGTCCCATCTTGAGCCTCTAGATCGGAAGCCATATAGCGATCAAAGGCTGCAATTGCTACACTGTATTGTCCGGCGTAGTAATCGACGAGGCCTCGATCGAGTTCATTCACAGGCACACCATCATTAACCAAAGCAACCAGGCCGGTATACGAATCGTACGCTCTTGGGTAATTCTCAACCGAATCTAGAAACCGCTGGTAAGCCTGTTCCGCCTCCCCCAAAGCTAGAAAAGCCTGCCCCGATAAGAGATTTAACAGCGCTCGTGTATATTCACTCCCAGTCCTTGCATATATCGATTCGTAATGTTCAATCGCCAGGTAATTATTGCCGGAGGCAGCGATAGCTCGGGCAAGTTTAATCTCAACGGATAGATCCGTATCCGGGCTGATCGTTTGCAGCGCAATGCTGTATGCGTCTTGTGCACGTTCGATCTCCCCGGCGGCCATCCAGGCATCACCCTGAAGTTCAAGAACATACGCGTCAAGAGTATGCAATCCCAGATTGATGCTATCACCATAATCCTCAGCCGCTTCCGGGTACCGCCCCAAAGCCATTTCCCCCTCGGCGCGCAGGAAGTGTGCATCGGCGACACCATCTTGATCGGGATATTTCAATAAGTATTCATTGAGCGCGGCAACAGTCTCTTCATAACGACCCGCCGCAAGCAGCGTCTTGCCGATGCCCAGCTGCGCAGCAGCTGACAAACCTGGGTCACTTGTAAAAGATTGTGCCTCTTGGAAAATATTTATCGCTCGTTCCCAATCACCATTGAAGCGCGCACGCTCACCGTTCTCAATCATCGTCAATGGCAACGGCGTCGGCGTTGGCGTAGGAGTCGAGGTCGCTGTAGGCGTAGGGGTATGGCTCGGTGGGGCTGTCGGTCCCGGTGGTTCAGCACCCGGAAGTTGGCAGCTCAAGATCGAGAGAATTAAAAGCAAAACGACTAACCCTAACTTCGCTGTGGCCCTGCTCATAAACGCGATC
>JAUWFP010000141.1 GCA_030606845.1 Anaerolineales bacterium
GCATATTCCATTGTATAAAAGAAGGTAGATTTCTTCGCCCAACCAATCTTAAAGGAGAATGCAGACATGAAAGAGCGACCCTGGTTTAAACACTATGAATCAGAAGTCCCGAAGTCGATCGAATACCCAGAAGTGCCGCTCTATCATTTTATTGAGAATGCTGCAGCAAAGTATCCTGATCAGGCATGTGCGATATTTAAGGGTTCGGAGATTACTTATGCCGAGATGGACGAAATTATTAATCGTCTAGCTGGTGCACTTGCTGCAATGGGCGTTAAGAAAGGAACACCAGTCGGCATCTTCATGCCCAACTCGCCGCAGTTCGTTATGGCGTTCTACGCGATCCTTAAAGCTGGCGGGATTGTAGTCGCCACGAACCCTCTCTACACAGCGCGTGAGATTGAACATCAAATGAAAGATTCGGGGACGGAGATTATGCTCGTCATGAGCAATTTCTACTCCATGATTAAAGAGGTTCAACCGAAGACGCCCATTAAGACGTTGATCGTCACGAATATTAAGGAATATCTGCCCGGAATGCTTCGCTTCCTTTTCACTCTGACCAAAGAGAAGAAAGACGGTCATCGAGTTGAGCTGGGAGAGGGGGATTATTGGATGCAGGATCTGCTGAAGGAATACTCTGCCGCTGATCGGCCGCAGATAGAAATGAAACCCAAGGATGACGCTTTATACCAGTACAGCGGTGGTACGACCGGTCTTTCAAAAGCGGCAATCGCAACGCATGGAAACCTCGTCGCCAACACGATGCAGATTAAATCATGGTTGCCCTCTGCCAAGGAGGGCGGCGAGATTGTCTTGATGGCGATCCCGATGTTCCACGTCTATGGCATGGTCGCCGGGATGAGCTTCGGTATCGCTGCCGCCGCCAGCCTGGTGATGGTTCCAAACCCACGGGATATGGGAGATGTACTCGGCTCGATCGCCAAGTACCGCCCGACGATTTACCCGGGTGTTCCGGCGATGTACAACGCAATCAACAATCACCCCGACGTGAAGGCGGGCAAGGTGGATGTGAGCTCGATCAAGGCATGCATCTCTGGTTCCGCCCCGTTGATGAGGGAGACGCAGGCAACTTTTGAAGAGTTGACGGGGGGAAAGCTTGTTGAAGGTTATGGTCTGTCCGAAGCCCCAACAGCGACTCACTGCAACCCGCTTTACGGAATGAGCAAAGAGGGATCAATTGGAGTACCCTTCCCGGATGTGGACGCCCGCATCATCTCTTTGGATGATGAAGTTACGGTGCTTGAAACTGGGGAGATTGGGGAACTTGTGTTGAAGGGCCCCCAGGTAATGAAGGGCTATTTGAATATGCCCACAGAGACGACAAACGCAATACGCGACGGCTGGCTCTACACCGGCGATATTGCTTATATGGACGAGGATGGCTATTTCTTCATTGTGGATCGTAAGAAAGAGCTCATCAAGCCCAGCGGTTATCAGGTTTGGCCCAGGGAAGTGGAGGAGGTCATCGCCGAGAATCCTAAAGTCCTTGAAGTCGGTGTCGCCGGCATTCCCGATGCTTATCGTGGAGAGACTGTAAAAGCTTGGGTTGTTCTCAAGCCGGGTGAAACGTTGACTGCCGACGAAGTTAAAGCGTGGTGCAAAGAACACATGGCTGCTTTTAAAGTTCCCACGCATGTAGAATTCAGGGACGAACTGCCCAAAACAACCATCGGAAAGGTTCTGAGGCGGGAGCTCGTGCGTCAGGATCGCGAGAAGCAGGGGACGGAAGACTAAACCAACGTTTCTCGTTGGAGACCAGAAAGCGAAACGCCCGGGCGATCATCGCCCGGGCGTTGGTTATGGTATCGATTAGAAAAATCAAGAACCTGAGAGGAGAGGGGTTCCGCTGTTTTTCTCCTTGACAGGTTTGCCGAAGATTTTCTCGAAAGTCTCTCGATCTATGGTTTCCTCTTCGACGAGATATTGGGCGATGGTATCGAGTGAAGTTCGATATTCGGTCAGGATCTTTTTAGCGCGAGCGTAAGCATCTCGGACTAAGCCGCGAACCTCGGTATCTATCTTCTCTGCGACACTCTCTGAGTAGTCTCGCTGTTCTGAGATCTCTCGACCGAGGAAAACCAACTCTTCTTTTTGCCCATATACCATGGGTCCAAGGGCATCGCTCATCCCGAGTCGAGTGACCATTGAGCGTGCCAACTTTGTCACCCGTTCGAGATCGCTCGATGCGCCAGAAGTGACATCGTTGAAGACCAACTCCTCAGCAGCGCGACCGCCGAGGGCAAAGGTCATATCCGCGAGAAGCTTATTACGGGAAATCAGTGTCCGGTCATCTTCAGGCAGGGCAAGCGTAAAACCGCCCATCATTCCCCGAGCTATGATGCTCACTTTATGGACGGGATCTGATTCAGGGATGACGTGGCTTACAACGGCGTGACCCGCTTCGTGGTAGGCCACGATTAATTTCTCTTCCTGACTTATGAGACGGCTCTTTCGCTCAGGGCCGGCGATAACTCGCTCGATCGATTCTTCGAACTCATCTTGCCCGATTGTCTTTTTATCTCGACGAGCGGCCAGGATTGCAGCTTCGTTGACCAGATTCTCGAGATCGGCGCCGACAAATCCTGGAGTTGCTTTTCCGATAACCGAGAGATCTACGGACTCCTCAAGCGGCTTACCTCTAGAATGGACTTTCAGGATCGCCTCACGCCCGCGCATATCCGGTTGGTCGAGGATTACTCGCCGGTCGAAACGCCCGGGTCTGAGAAGAGCAGGATCGAGGATATCTGGCCTATTTGTCGCTGCCATGATGATCACATTCGCATCCGTATCGAAGCCGTCCATCTCGACGAGCATCTGATTGAGTGTTTGTTCCCGCTCATCGTGGCTGCCGCCGAGGCCGGCGCCGCGCTGACGGCCTACAGCGTCGATCTCATCGACAAAGACGATGCAGGGGGCGTGGCGCTTTGCTTGATCGAAAAGATCGCGCACGCGACTGGCGCCGACGCCGACGAACATTTCAACGAACTCGGAGCCCGAAATAGAGAAGAAGGGTACACCCGCTTCCCCAGAGACTGCCTTCGCAAGCAGTGTTTTCCCCGTCCCGGGTGCCCCGATAAGAAGTACACCTTTTGGAATGCGGGCGCCAAGTGAAATAAACTTTTCAGGCTCTTGAAGGAACTCGACAATCTCCTCAAGATCCTCTTTCGCTTCCTCAATGCCGGCAACGTCCTCGAATGTAACCGTGGGTTGGTCGCCTGTAAACATACGTGCGCGACTCTTCCCGAAGGAGAGTGCCTGGTTATTTGTACCTTGCGCTTGACGCATCATGAACCAAATCAAGCCCACGACAAGCAGCGCGGGAAGGATATACGTAATCAGGCTGATAATCGTTCCCAGATCGCTGGGTTCTTTGATCTCGAGTTCAAGATTCTCGCGGGCTAATGCCGACTGAGTGACGCCCAGATCTTTAAGCTGTTCAACCGTCGTCTTTGTAGGCTCCTTGCGCGAGAACGCATTGGTGCCATCAGAGTAAATCAATTCCAGTTCGTTTTCATCGACGATTATTCGGTCGATCACACCAGATTGAATCTTTGCCGCGACCTCGTTTAAAGGCAGAATTTCAGGTTGGGTCGCCTCGCTGCGGGAGTAGAAAATAACCGCCACGATTGTGAGCATTAACATAAATAGAACGAGAGAGTTTCTACTTCTGGGTGAATTCACATCTACCTCCCAAAGCTAATAGATGGCTTTGGTTAATTAGACTAATGTTTAGAACGTTCGTCCGAATTATACCGCGGCGGGTGGGGTGCGACCAGTATGTTGGGCTACCCGGGATTAATTGGGCAGGAAGGGTAAAGTAGGCATACCCAAAGCCAGAGAGGGATCAATCCGCCAATTGTTAGAAAGGCCAACAACCCAAGGGCGATCACGATCCAATCCATTTCCGAAGTTATCGGTGGGTTTTGAGGTGACGTTGCCTTAACCTGTGCGAGATCTGTGATGTCCAATTCATCACCTGTGGGTGAGTGGTCTCCAGGGATTGCATCCAAGTTGAAATTCGTGAGGATCCGCCCAAGCTGATCTGCGGTTCGATAGCGAGCGGACGGCTCCTTCGCGAGAACCTTTAGAACAATCTGCTGCAGGGCTTCGGGGATGCTGGGCTCGATGACGCGAGGTTGAATTGGCTCAGCGGTCAGGTGTAGCTGAGCCAGGTCGGCTGCGTTATCCGCTACGAATGGAGGTTGGCCGGTGATCATTTCGTAGAGGATCACTCCGAGTGAATAAACGTCGCTGGCAGGCGAAGGTGGCCCCCCTGATGCCTGCTCTGGAGAAAAGTACTGAGGGCTTCCCCAAACAACGTCTGAATGTTCATCGGGCTGGATCGTTGCCAGTGCACGGGAGACACCAAAGTCGGTAATCTTAATCTTGTTGTCAGGCGTAATTAGAATATTTTGTGGCTTAAGATCACAGTGAACGAGGCCTGCACGGTGGGCATAGCCAACGCCGTCGGAGATCTTTATCATTAACTCCACTGCCTCGAGTGGGGCAAGGAGTTTCCGGCGACGGATGAGAGTCTTTAAATCGGCCCCGGCGATGTACTCCATCACAATGTAAAGGGTATCGTCGTCACGGCCGAAGTCGAAAATTGTGACAATATTTGGATGGGAGAGATTCGCAGCTGCACGGGCTTCATGCAGGAAGTTCTCTTGGAACGATTGATCCTTGGCGAGCGGATCGCGCAAGATTTTCGCTACAACCTCGCGCTGGAGTTGATGGTCTAATGAGCGGTAAATATCTGCCATACCGCCGGAGCCGATTTTTTCAAGCAGCTCGTAACGTCCACCTAATAAGTCCTGTGCCATGGTGCTGACGATTGTAATCCTTACAGGTATCCACGGCAATGAAGGAGAGAAGACTATTTGACGCTATAATATCCTGAGGCAATAAATGACGAATCGATGTGCCTGGCTGCTTTATAACCCTGCTGCAGGTAGGTTTCCCGCTGGCCCGCTTCTTGAGCGGGCGCTGCGTGTTCTCTCGTCTGCAGGTTGGGATGCGCATATTGTTCAAGGCGAGCCGAAGAAAGGGGTGGCTGATGTCGCCAAGGAGGCTGTTGCACAGCGCTGCGATGCTGTATTTGTAGTCGGTGGTGATGGTTCGATCGGCCAGGCTGCATCCGCGTTGGCGGGGTCGGAAACTGCTCTGGGTGTCCTGCCGGCGGGAACTGCAAATGTATGGGCGCAGGAACTCGGTCTGCCACGCCTTGATTGGATTCATGTCTTTGCGCTGGAGCAGGCGGCTGAGAGGTTAGCTGCTGGAGATGTCCGTCTCGTCGATGTCGGTGTGTGTAACGGTCAGGCATTCCTGCTGTGGGCTGGCGTCGGGCTGGATGCACATGTTGTCAATAGCATGGAACCACGGGAACGTTGGGAGAAGGCGTTCGCAACGGTCCATTATGCAACATTAGCTTTATGGAATGCAATCGGGTGGGAAGGGATGGACCTAAAGGTTCGGACAGACAAGGACGAATTTGAGGGGCGATACCTGGTTGCCGTAGCCTCCAATATTCCTGCGTATGCGGGCGGTTTGGTGGATTTAGCAATGGGCGCCAAGGTTGACGACGGGTTGCTGGATTTCTGGTTTATTGAGAGTGGGAAACTTCGTGATGTCCTTGTGCGGGTAGCGCAGATTTTCATGGGTCGTCATGTGGATGCAGAAGGGGTGCACCACTTTCGAGCCAGCGAAGCGGTCTTTGAAATGGAAAATGGATTACCTATACAGTTTGATGGTGAACCGTTGGTCCTTGACTCCCCCCTGGAGTTCAGCGTTCAAAAGAAGGCGCTCAAAGTTCTCGTTCCAGGCGATGTAAATCCTGATCTGTTTGCTAGCCAATCCAAGGGATGAGGGATGAATGCTGAAAAGAATTAGATCTTCGTCGAGGAGCCAATGAATTTGATGTTACCCATTGCAGTGGCCCCAGTAAAAGTAGACGCGGTGTGCGTCTCACTAGTGTGGGTGCTCATTTCCACCG
>JAUWFP010000261.1 GCA_030606845.1 Anaerolineales bacterium
GCGGCAAGCTCCTTAAGTTTTCATAACGGAAAATTATTGGGTGATGGATATCCAGGAAATCACTATAGGAAGCCGCATCGAGGACAACCAGCAGGTTACCCTTGAGCGAGTCGCGTCTCATCTAGGAAGCGGTTCACTTCAAGTGTATGCAACGCCAGCGATGGTCGCTTTCGTAGAACAGACATGCCGAAAACTTGTAGAACCTCATTTACCCGAGGGAATGACAACGGTAGGTATTGCCATTACCGCACGCCATATCGCCCCGACCCCTTTGGGGAGAAAGGTCTCCATCCAGGCGGAAATTGTCCTGATCGAGAATAACGTGATTTCATTCCAGACTGAGCTCTGGGATGAGATGGAGAAGATCGGTGAAGCAGAACATGAACGTGCAGTGGTTGAGATAGATCGCTTCACCGAGCGCGTGCAGAAGAAATCCCTTTAATTTACAACTGTGAATGCGGGTTAATCCGATTAATTAATCAAGCCCTAAAGTATCTTGAATCGCCATCAGGCACGCCTCGATATACGCTTCAACTTCATGGCTTCGCTGGTCTACGCATTGAACGAGTTATTTGCTTTGACGAAGGTTCACGCCCATGATATACTCTCCTTCGCTCCCGCCTGATCATGAATCCGGGCGGGAATAATTCTGCCCAATTCGGGCAAATACGCACGCCTCAGGATTACGCCGGGCGTGCCGGTGGGCCAACTGGTTCCGGCGTAGAATAAATGGGGCGGAGGTTTAACGCATAGGAGGTTACCTCATGGCCGTTGTTAGTATGAAAGCCCTGCTTGAAACAGGGGTCCACTTTGGGCACCGAACGCGTAAGTGGAATCCACGGATGAAGTCGTACATCTTCACGGAAAGAAACGGCATCCACATTATCGATCTTCAACAGACTTTGGAAGCGCTCGAAGAAGCTTACGCTGTCATTCGAGATATCGTCGCTGACGGCGGCGGTATTCTCTTCGTAGGCACGAAGCGGCAAGCGCAAGAGACCATCGAGTTGGAGGCTGGACGCTGCGGCATGCCCTATGTCAACTTGCGTTGGCTGGGGGGCACTCTCACGAATTGGATGACGATCCGCAGCCGGATTGACGAACTCGAAACGCTGGAGCGCCGCAGGGATGCGGGCGAATTAGAGCTTCTCACAAAGAAAGAAGCGCTAACTATTACGCGGCGGATTAACAAATTGGAGGCCCGACTGGGTGGAATTCGCGAAATGCGAACCCTGCCGAAGGGACTTTTCGCGGTCGATGTCCGTCAGGAGAGCACCGCCATTCACGAAGCTAATCTGATCAACATCCCCGTTATCGCTCTCGTCGACACAAATTGCGATCCAAGTGTCATCGACTATGTCATCCCTTCAAACGACGATGCGATCCGCGCCATCAAGCTGCTTACGTCAAAGGTTGCCGATGCTGTTCTCGAAGGCAAGGCGCTGCGCAAAGATGATGAGGAAGAGCAAGTCACCGATGCAGGTAAGGCTCTGCCCGTAGAAGGACACGAAATGAGCGATGAAGAGCTGCTCGGTGAAGCCACACTGGCGAAGATCCAGAGCGGCGCCTTCGGCGAAAAAGAAAAGGCCGAAGAAGAAACCGAGGAGAAAGAGGTGTCCGAGGAAGTGGATGCCACTGAAGAACCTGAGACAGCTGAGGAAGTTGAGACAACTGAAGAAACCGCGGCAGATGGTGAACCTGAAGCAACGGAAGAGCCTGAAACAACAGAAGAACCTGAAGTGACGGAAGAATCCGAAACGGCTGAAGAGCCTGAAGCAGTTGAAGCCGGGGACGCAGAGGGCGAGGAGAAAACTGAAGAATGAGCATTGCAGCAAAAGACATAAAAGCTCTGCGTGAAAAAACAGGAGCTGGATTTCTCGAGTGCAAGAAAGCTCTAGAAGAGACCAAAGGCGATATGGAGAAGGCGATCGTCCTTTTGCGTGAACAAGGATTGGCCGATGCAAAGAAGCGCGCTAATCGGGAGACTCGCAACGGGAGGCTTGAGATGTACAGCCACGGGGATGGCAGGGTGGGGGTAATGGTGGAGGTCAATTGCGAGACGGACTTTGTCGCCCGCACGGACGGCTTTCGCGAATTTGCCCACGAAATCGCCCTTCAGATTGCAGCCTCAGCGCCGCAGTGGGTCCACGAAGATGATGTCCCCGAAGAAGTTATCAAGGTTGAGCGGGAGATCGCACGCAAACGTGCCTTGGCCGAGGGAAAGCCTGAGAAGGTGATTGATCGGATCATCGAAGGCAGGCTGACTAAATTCCTCGATGAAACGTGCCTCATGCGTCAAGAATACATTCGGGACGATTCCAAGACTGTAACCGATTTGATAAATGATGTAATCGTGAGTACGGGTGAGAATGTCACCTTACGACGGTTTAAACGATGGGAAATCGGCGAGGAGCTAGCGTAATAAATCGGGCCAACAATTTGTTGGCCCGATTGCTTAAGGCGATAATTACCCAGGAATTTATGAGGGAATAAAATGGCTGATCCTGTATACCAACGAATCCTACTCAAACTCGGCGGTGAAGTTCTGGCGGGAGATGGCGGCATTGGCATTGATCCCCGAAAGGCAGAGAAAGTAGCTGCGCGAGTAGAAGAAGTTCGCGTACTTGGTGTCCAAATCGCAATTGTCATAGGTGCGGGGAACCTCTGGCGCGGCCTGGAGGGGATCGAGCGTGGCATGGAACGGGCTACAGCTGATTACATGGGAATGCTCGGGACCGTGATGAACTCTCTGGCGCTTATGGACGCGCTCGAGCGTGGCGGATCGGTTACGAGAGTGATGTCGGCAATAGAGATGCGCGCCGTGGCGGAACCCTATATTCGTCGTCGCGCAATTCGCCACCTGGAAAAGGACCGAATAGTGATCCTCGGCGGAGGAACTGGAAATCCGTATTTCTCCACCGATACTGCAGCGGCTTTGAGAGCGATGGAAATTGAAGCCGACATCGTGATAAAAGCTACAAAAGTCGATGGTGTCTACGATGCCGATCCACAAAAAAAGCCAGACGCAAAACGCTTTGACCATCTCACATATATCGACGCGCTCAGCCGGCGTTTAGAAGTTATGGACAGCACGGCGATCTCCCTTTGCATGGACAACCAACTCCCGATCCTGGTATTGGATATGTGGCAATCCGACAGCCTCACGAGAGCTGTTCTAGGTGAGCCGGTTGGCACTGAAATCTCAGATAAATAATCTCCCCAGAAGTATACGTTGTCCCGGGCACTCATTTCGTGGATAATGCTTGGTGGCAAGAGCTGGGAAGATGGTTCTTCTCCCGGGCAACGGGTCTCCACGCTCTTTGGGATTTAAGAACGTTATCCCTTCACAAAAAAACCAAAATTGAGCTATCCTTATAAGGAAACCACACTTAAGGTAAGGTCGAAAAAAGGAGAGTATCTATGGTAAAGGGTGCGCTCGAAGAGGCTCAAACCCGTATGAAAGGAGCGATCGGTTCCTTTGAGGATGATCTCGCCTCGATTCGAACAGGCCGCGCCTCTCCCGCTCTTGTAGATCGTCTATCTGTTGAATACTACGGTAACCCAACGCCGTTAATGCAGCTCGCAACAATCTCTGCCCCTGAACCGCGGCTTCTTACAATCCGTCCTTTCGACCCAGCCAGTATTAAAGATATTGAACGCGCGATTATGTCTTCCGATCTGGGTCTCAATCCCAATAACGATGGAAAGCTCATCCGCTTGAGCATCCCCCCGTTGACTGAAGAACGCCGCCATGAACTTGTTCGTGTTGTTAAGAATCGAGCGGAGGAAGGCCGCGTAGCAGTACGGAATGTGCGCCGGGATACACAGAATGACATGCGC
>JAUWFP010000204.1 GCA_030606845.1 Anaerolineales bacterium
GTATCGAATAAGCTGCGAGAGCAATTTCTCAACATCCATCCTGTCTGTCTTGGCTCGCCTTTGCCTCCGGTTGACTTCGATGCTCGATGAGTCGACAACCAGGTTCTCGATGCCTTCCTGGGTTAGATAGCGGTGAAGCCAAAATCCATCTCGCCCAGCTTCGTAGCAGCTCACAACCATCACCGATGCCGGCAGGTCGAAGCGCTTCTTTGCCCGTCGAATCTCATCTCGAAGTGCAACCAGGTCACATGACCTGATGTTGCGTTCTCGAGAGCGTTGACCAACTCCGATGGTGAAGCCTAATTTCCAGTGCGCCTCGCTCAACTCAAATGCTAGATACAGAACTGGCTCGAATGCGCTATACTCAATATTGCGGGTCGCTGCAGTATCCATTGCTCCCTCCTTTTGGAGTTTTTTGGAGCTTATACGCAGCGGCCCGTATTTTCAATTCCCCCCATAGCATCTAACGGCTTTGAACTCAGCCGCCCCGCACGGACCTTCGATTGCTTTTCAAGATTCTCCATCAAGAACCATCGATTGCAAATCGCCCAGCCCGCGGGGTCGGCTGCAGCGATTGGTTAGCTGGATTTCTCCCGTATAAAGCAAATGATCAGATGCCCCATACATACTCTCATCTTGACCTAACCGATAGTTAAATTCAACCCATGCTTCCCAATCATCACCATCCAATGCATTTATCAATTCTTCATGCCCTGCTACGATACCTTCACAACCCAATATACTAAGCGTTCTTACTCCACACCTTTCCATCAAAGGCATCACCTCTTCTGGATGTGTAAAATAAGCCTTCGCAAACTTCTTCGCCTGATCGTGGACACCCGTCTCAAGTAACCTTTTTGCATATTCTCGATTTTGTAAAAGCCATTCAGGCTCAGCAACTGCCGCATGGCGGAAGGGCGCAAATCGAGTGATAAAGGAAACAAACAATCTCCCTTTTACTTTCAGAACACGCAGTGCTTCTCGAATAGATCGTACACGCTCCTCCTTTGAGAGAAGGTGATAGAGCGGGCCCATCAGAAGCACAGCATCATAATAAGCGGATTCAACCTCGCTCATGTCGAGGGCATTGGCATGGATATACGACTCCAATGACACCCCTTCTTCCTGTGCCTTTTCCTCTGCTATTCTCAAGCTCTGGGATGAGAGATCAAGCAGGGTTACAGAGTAACCTCGGCGCGCTAGTTCAATGGAATATTGGCCAGGTCCACCCCCAATGTCCAGAACGGAACAAGGTGGACTTGGCAAGTACTCTTCGAGGACCTTGAGAGTGACCGCAAATTCGGTTCGGTGCCTCTCAAAGCGTTTCCACTCCTCAGGTGCGGAGCGGTCGTAGAATGGTTCAGCCTCAGTCATTTTTCTCGCCATTCAAAATAGTAATGGTTATTAAATAATCCAGCTAACGGCTTTGAGCTGAGGCGCCTGGGCTTGGTCCATCGCCGGCTATTCCAACATCCCCATCATACAACTTTATTGGCAAATCGCCGCGCATCCCAGGTCGCTTCCAGCGAGTGGTTAGATTGCCCCGTTTCGGCTTGGGCACTGGTCATTGGCCCGGAGCTGTGGCTGGGGCAGAGAGGAGCTGTGCGATGTGCTTGTCGATGGTAAGGAACGCAGTGCGGACGTCTTCGTAGGAGAGCAGCTCCACGGGGCCCGATTCGAACACCGAGCTTCTTCTGATGTCTAGGTCGAGAATGAACTCCGAGTACCTGGCCAGGAGTTGGCAGCTCTCATCCGAGCCGTGAGTGTGGCATCCGATCGTGTAGTGGTCCGCAGCGAGGGAGATGGCGGGAAAATCGGCAGGGATGGTCCAGGGAGTGCCGAAGTCATTGTATGAGAACCATCTCCTCTCCAACCGAGCATAGTCACGCTCAGCTGTTTCCGCATCGACGTATCGATGGATTTCAAGTCCCGCGCCGCCTCCGGGGAATTCCATGTAGGGATAGTAGGTGTACAGAGCGTCTAGCGATCTGCAATGGCTCCCGAGTGGAGCCGCGCGGCAAGGCGAGGACGGCGGCCGGTGCACCTGAGACCAGGGATAGGGAAGTCCTAGGTCAGCCGGGAATAGGTCCTCGGGTGGAAATGGACGTTCGGATGGGGGAGGGTCTAATCGGAGCGCGCCGGTGAGGATTAGGAGGCCGCAGGCCGCGATGCAGAGCGCGACGGTAGCAGCAACAACGATGATGGCTATGGCAACTTTGGATTGTCTAGGGGTTCCTGCTTTGCTCATGACAGACGCTCGTGGGGCAATCTAACGAATTAAGGATTCATGTGGCGCGCAGCCGCCACATAATACGAAGTTGAACCAAGCCGAGCGCAGCTCATCGAAACAATATTTGGAATTTAAGCAAAGCGATGCATATAGGGAGCGGCTCGCCTCAACTTACTTATCTTCGGCGATTGTAGCTGATGCAAGCGGGAGGTGGCAAATCGCAACAGCGAAAACGGGCGCTTTGGGTGCGATCCTGAGATACCAGGATGGTATGTCGGGGTCAAGTGTTCGATAGATGGTGCTGCCTTGAGGGTTTTGCCGCCAGGAGGCAAACCGAAGCTAGAGGAGCGATTGAGGGCGCCTGGCGCTAAGTGATATGTGAAAATCGTTCGATCGATATAAGTCATAGTCAGGGGGGACATCGGCCGTTGGGTCTGATGGTTTGTATCCACCGCATCTCCTGACCACAGGTGGGGCAACGCAAAACAGGGGACATTGCATTGGCCTGCTGGTCATCCGGCGATTTGGTCTCACCAGAGAGGCCCAGCAGCAGTCGGATCGTGGCAAGCAAGCGCCGCTTGCCATGGCTGAAGAATCCGTAATATCTGACCTTCACAAAGCCTTTGGGCAGGACGTGCTGCAGAAAACGGCGGATGAATTCCTCGGCGGAGAGGGTGCAGGTCCTGGTTGCTCCAGTGCCGGCGTCCTGGTAGCAAAAGCTGACCCGATCATGGGCCAATTTGCAGATGCGGTGATTGCTGATGGCCACCCGAAAGATGTAGGGAGCCAGATACTTGAGCGCCGCCACACCGCTGCCCACCGCCTGGCAGTGGACCACCCAATCCTGGGTCCAGGCTTCGGCAGGTACAGAGTCAAACAAGTCTGTCTTCTGCAAGGCGTCACGAAACTTGGCGCGGAAGATGATCGACAATGGCTTCACCGGGACCAGGAAATCTTCCCTGGAGGGGAGCCAGGTTTGCCCATCCGCTGAAAGACCGCCAGCTGGCACTAGGTAATGCACATGGGGATGATAAGTCAGGTTCCGCGCCCAGGTATGCAGAACCCCGATCAGGCCAATTTGGCCGCCAACAAAACGAGGGTCGCGGGCCAACTCCTGGGTCGCCTCAGCGGAGGTGCGAAAAAGTAAGTTGTACAAGCATTTCTGGTTGCTCCGGACAACATCCCGGAGACCTGCTGGCAGGGTGAAAGTGAGCAGGAAGTAGGGAACAGGTAGAAGTATCTCCCGCTGCTGAACCAGCCAATGTTGGGCGGCATCCTGCTGGCACTTGGGGCAGTGGCGGTTCTTGCAGGAATGATAACTGTACCTGGCCTGCTCACAATTTGGACAGTGGTAAACCTGACCACCAAGCGCCTCGGTGCGGCATTGCTCAATATCATGCATGGCCCGGCGATGGCTGGGCAACATGCGGGGGCCAAACTTCTCCCTATAGGCTGGTCCATAACGATGGATGATGGTGGCTAGCTCTACCACACCAACTCATCCATCAGCCGGTTGATGGTTTCGGCGGCCAGGGCATCGGATTTGCGGGTCAGGTGGGTGTATATTGCCGTGGATAAGAGCGAGCGGTGACCCAGATAGATCTGGATGAGACGTAAGTTCACCCCCGCTTCCAGTAGATGCGTTGCCCAGGAATGACGCAAGGTGTGAATGGTAGCTCGCTTCTGAATGCCGCTTTCCTTCAGCGCTCTCCGAAACGCATGCTGCACACTGCTTGGGCAAATTGGCTTTGTGGCGGCAATCTCCCTACGGCTCGGAAAGATCAAGGTGGGGTGCCGGTGGCTGGTCCAGTAATCACGCAGCAATCCAAGCGTTCGATGCGGTAGAGGCACATAGCGGTCCTTAGCGCCTTTTCCATGGCGGACATGGATAAGCATCCGGGCGCTGTCGATATCAGCGATCTGCAGGTAGACGCCCTCCTGCAAGCGCAAACCGCAGGAGTAGATCGTGCCCAGGCAGACCCGATAGTGTGGCAACCGCAGGCAAGTCAAGACCCGGTGCACCTCTTCAAAACTGAGCACTGTCGGTAGTTTCTGCTCTTGCGGCAGCCGGACAAAGTCGAGTGTAGGCCATGCCCGTTTGAGTGAATGCTGGTAAAAGAACTTGATGCCGCACAAGGCGATCCGGCAGGTACTGATGGAAGCGCACTTTTCATTCTTGAGGTACAGAAAGTACTGGCGCAGTTCTTCCTCGGTGATCGCATCCGGGGGCTTGTCATAGTGCTCCGCCAACTGGCGCACGACGCGCACATAGGCTTCCTGAGTTCTCGGGGACAGGCCCCGCAGCTGCAGGTCTTCGATCATGCGTTGCTTTAAACGAGTCATGGCTATTCCTCCTGCTAATAGAATGGTTGCAGGAAATATAGCCTCTGATTTGATGTTGGTGATT
>JAUWFP010000109.1 GCA_030606845.1 Anaerolineales bacterium
GCTGGAGTAGGAAAGACGATTATCATCCAGGAGTTGATCCGTTCAATCGCGACAGTTCATCAGGGCAACTCAGTGTTCGCTGGCGTTGGTGAGCGGACGCGAGAAGGAACGCAGATGTACCGCGAGATGATCGAATCCGGTGTTCTCCCGGACACAGTCATGGTATACGGCCAGATGAACGAACCACCCGGAGTGAGACTCAGAGTGGGATTGACCGCGCTAACGATGGCCGAGTATTTCCGCGACCAGGGAAGAGATGTTCTCCTGTTCATCGATAATATTTTCCGCTTCAGCATGTCTGGCTCTGAGGTATCCGCACTCTTAGGACGGATGCCCTCGGCTGTAGGTTATCAACCTACTCTGGCGACAGAGATGGGCGAACTCCAGGAGCGGATCACCTCCACGCATACCGGTTCGATTACCTCAATGCAGGCCGTCTACGTCCCGGCAGATGACTACTCCGATCCCGCTCCAGTAGCGACGTTTACCCACCTTGACGCAACTATCGCTCTCGAACGTTCCATTGTTGAGAAAGGGATCTATCCCGCGGTTGACCCGCTGGCGTCCACCTCACGGATTCTCGATCCACAGATTGTCGGGGAGGAACATTACGCAGTCGCCCGCGAAGTGCAGCAAATCCTACAGCGTTACAAGGACCTGCAGGACATCATCGCCATCTTGGGTATCGAAGAGCTGAGCGAAGAGGATAAGATTGTCGTCTCCCGTGCCCGCAAAATTGAACGCTTTTTCTCCCAGCCGATGCATGTCGCCGAGCAATTCACGGGCCAGGATGGCCGCTATGTCCCCTTGCGTGAAACTGTCGACGGCTTCCGCGAAATACTCGATGGGCAGCACGATGCTTTGCCGGAGCAAGCCTTTCACATGGTTGGAAACATCGAAGATGCTGTGAAAAAAGCTGAACAACTCGGTTCTAACTAACAGGAAAAGAAACGTCTCTATATGTCGATTCGATGCGAGATTGTCACCCAGGATCGTTCCCTCTACGAAGGTGAAGCGGATATCGTCATCGCTCCCGGCTCGGAGGGTGAGTTGGGTATTCTTCCAAACCACGCTCCGCTTCTCACGACGCTTGAATTTGGAGTTCTAATCGTTCGCCATCAAGGTCAGGAAGAAGCCTTTGCCATCGCCGGCGGGATTCTAGAGGTCCGACCAGACGTGATCACAGTTCTCGCTGATGTTGGAGAACGTGTTGATGAGATCGATCTGAGCCGTGCAGAGGCAGCAAGAGAGCGTGCACAAAAATATTTGCAGGAAGGACCTCCGCCTGACACTGATGAGTATCTCCGCATCCAGGCATCCCTGCGGCGCTCCCGCGTGCGTATTGATGCCGTGAAACGATTTAAGAAGCGCCCCCAGCTTTCCCCGTCGGGGTCGCGTGATGATGAAGGAACCTAATCCATGTCCATATTTGGTAAGGATCTAGGGATCGATCTCGGCACAGTCAATACCTTAATTTGTGAGAACGACGAGATCGTTCTCCACGAGCCGACGGTTGTGGCGATCGACATTGATGAGTTGAAGATCGTCGACGTCGGCCATTCGGCGCGTGAGATGGATGGTCGAGTCCCGGAAAGCATCGAGGTTTCACGCCCTCTGCGGGACGGGGTTATCGCCGATTTCGAAGTGACTCACCGCATGTTGGGGTACTTCATTGAACGGGTTTCTGGTCCGGCGCGGCTCTTCAAACCGCGTGTGATGATCACGGTTCCCTTAGGGGTTACGAGCGTTGAGATGCGCGCGGTCCATGAGGCTACTCTTCAGGCCGGAAGCCGCGATGTTCACCTCATACAAGAGCCGCTCGCAGCCGCGATCGGTGTTGGATTGCCGATTACTACGCCCTCGGGGAACATGGTCGTCGATCTTGGCGGCGGGGTGACACAAGCGGTTATGATCGCCATGAGCGGCATTGTGGCTCAAGGCGCAACCAGGCTCGGGGGGTTAAAACTTGATGAAGCGATCAGCACCTACGTTCGCAAGAAATATGGCTTGATTATCGGCCCGAGGACTGCGGAAGAGGCGAAGATTCGGATCGGAGCTGCTCTTCCTCAGGATGAGGACCGCACAATCGAGATTCAGGGTCAGGATCAGGTTACGGGACTCCCTCGTCCTGTTACGATCTCAACGAGTGAAATCGTTGAGGCACTGCAGGAAACGCTCCAGTTAATGGTGATGTCGATTCGAGATGTTCTTGAGAAGACCCCACCGGAGCTTGCTTCCGATATCATCGATCGCGGAATGGTGATTTGTGGTGGTGGGTCGCTCCTGCGGGGGATTGATAAGTGGCTCACGCGAGAAACGGGCGTCCCCGCGTATCGGGCGGAAGAACCTGTAGCATGTATAGCTCGAGGAGCCTATCGAGGGTTAGGAATGCTGGATCGTCTGAGGCGGACTCTCCCAAAAGTTTAAGCTACGCACAGACGCCAAGCAGAGAATTATGCGCCGTAACCGGGCGCTTTTCATTTTAAAGTTTCCTTCAAAAGTGTTTATTAACCTCCCGCGGGTTTGAAACCCGCGGGAGGTTTAAAGCCTGCGGGGGGTTACGCGCAGACCTCAAGCCGCGTGCTTTGCCTGCGACCGGAAGCAGAGCTTCCGCATGTCAAATAAATGTAGAAGAGCTTGAGACGAACCCTGGACCGTTCAGTGATGGATACCGAGGTCTTGACTAGCAGGTGACGGGGGATGAGAGGGGCCCAAATCCAACGCTTCAATACATAGGAGTACATGGAAGTGTCGCCGTTCCAGACTAATTGGAGGAGAGTTGTGCGGTGTGGACCTGTACAGCTCGTTATTCAGGCAGGTAATACGTCATATGCTGCAGGTGCAGGAGAGGGTCTATATATTCCACTCTAACGTTGTCTGGTACGAAGAGTGATGTTGGCGCATAGCACATTATGGCCTCGATGCCAGCTTCGACCAGCTTTTCTGAAACTTGTTGGGCTTCGGATGCAGGAACGGCGAGCATCGCGATTTTTATTTGCTGGGTTCGAATCTCATCTATCAAATTTCTGGTGCTGCGGATGAGAAACTGACCAACCGGTTGACCGACTTTTTCCGGATCATTATCGTAGATGGCCGCGATTCGAAAGCCTCGATCGAGGAAACCTCCATAATTAGCGACAGCACTGCCAAGATCTCCAGCACCAATGAGGACGACATCCCATACGCGTTCAATTTTCAAGATGCGCTTCAGTTGATCGAAGAGAAAGTTGATGTTGTAACCGGTCCCTTGCTTACCGAATTCACCAAACTGTGAGAGATCTTTGCGGATCTGAGCAGAGGAGATGCCAAGCTGTCCACCCAGTTCTTGGGAGGATGTTATCTCCTTCCCCTCACCAGCCATTTGAGATAAGGCTCTCAGGTAGAGTGGAAGACGACCAACAACGATGTCAGGAACCTTGTTCGCAGGCATGCTTTGCTCCGTGTGATGTCTGTAGCAATGTTTGCCAAATCTAACATATCTACGAGGGTTGTGCAAACAAATCCTACCTTTTACATCATCTATCCCTTGTTGATTATGTGTTGAATCGATCAACAGCCGCTTACACATAACGCTATGGCTTATCCTCCTCGTTGTGGGGTGACCCGATAAATTATGCTCAGTTTAGATGAGGAAGATGGTTGACGAGTATAATGGCAAGGAAAACGGAGAAGTATTTGTGCAGAAGCATGGTGATTTTCTTGACGAAGTGAGAATCCAGGTCTCCTCAGGCAAAGGAGGCGATGGTGCTGTTCACTTCCGGAAGGAGAAATATGTCCCCCGCGGAGGCCCAGATGGAGGCGATGGTGGGAAGGGCGGGGACGTGGTTCTTGTTGTTGATCCAAAGCGGACGACTTTATCCGCTTTCCGAGGCAAGCGGCACTTTCGCGCTCAAGAGGGCAAGGCAGGAGGAGGTAACAATAGGACTGGAAAAAGCGGCAAGGATGCCCGGATTCTGGTCCCGCCAGGGACGATGGTTCGCGACGACAAGACGGATGCGCTTATAGGAGATCTCGTGGAGCCAGGTCAGGAGCTCATTATCTACCGTGGCGGTCGCGGGGGGCGCGGAAATGCACGCTTCGCAACGTCGCGCAATCAGACGCCTCGAGTGGGGGAGAAAGGCGCTCCGGGGGGAAAACACTGGATATACCTGGAATTAAGATTAATTGCCGACGTTGGCATTATCGGTGTACCGAACGCCGGGAAGTCAACTTTATTGGCAGCGGTAACGAATGCTAAGCCTAAGATCGCTGAATACCCGTTTACGACGCTTTCTCCAAATCTAGGTGTCGCCACGCTCGATGTCGACGCGGTGCTTGTCCTTGCCGATATCCCCGGGATTATCGAAGGAGCTCATCAAGGCGTGGGGCTGGGATTTCAATTTCTACGTCACATCCAGCGAACGCAGGTATTAATCCATCTTATAGATGGTTTATCTCCAGACCCGTTAGCTGATTTCTCGCAAATTAACACAGAGTTAGCCTATTTTGACCCAATGCTGGGGGAGAAGCCTCAAATTGTGGCAATTACAAAGATCGATCTCCCAGAAGTCAGGGCGCGTATCGATGAATTGAAGAGCAAATTTGAATCTGCGGGGTACCAGGTTTTTACAATATCTGCTCTCGCACAGGATGGCCTGAGGGAGCTGCTTTTTGCTGCCCTCAAGGAGTTGCAAACTATTCCTGCTCCAGAGTTAATTGAAGGCGAGCTGCCTGTCTACCGGCCAGAACTTGAAGCTAGAGATTTTGAAATCACACGTGAAGCGGATGCCGGCTGGCGAGTCTCAGGGGAGGCGGTTGAGCGGGCAGCAGCAATGACGTATTGGGAATATGATGAGGCAATACGCAGGTTCCAACAGCTTCTTGTGCGACTTGGTGTTGAAGCTGCGCTGAAAGAAGCTGGCGTCAAATCTGGAGACACCGTCCGCATTGGGGAAAACGAGCTTGAATGGGTGATTTAATCGGTGTGCTCGGAGGGACATTTGACCCTCCCCACCTCGCTCATCTGATCCTGGCGGATGAAGCCCGTTACGTCCTTGGTCTTAAAAGAATCCTCTGGGTTGTAACCGCGCAACCACCTCACAAACAAAACCAGTCCATCTCATCGGTAGACGACCGCGTGGCGATGGTCAAGTTAGTGACCGATGCTGATCCTGCATTTGAATTCTCGCCTGCGGATCTCGAACGACCCCCACCTCACTATGCACATGGGACGATGGAGTGGTTGAGGATGCGATATCACGACGCGAAATTCGCTTATTTGATGGGGGAGGATTCTCTGCGTGATCTCCCCGATTGGAATTTGCCACAGCGTTTTGTGGATTCCTGTGATTTGATCGCTGTCATGAATCGCCTCACGGTTAATTACGAGGTGTCTCAATTAGAAGAGGAGCTCCCGGGGTTGGGGGACAAGCTGGTTTTTCTGGGCGTTCCACCGATCATGATCTCAGGCAAGGAAATCCGCCGACGTGTTCACGAGGGACATCCCTATCGATATTTAATCCCCCCTGCTGTCTCAGATTACCTTCTCGAGCACGGTCTTTATTCTTAAGTCTGCGCAGCGATAGATCAGTCCTCGAAGCAAGAGATTGCGATAATCTCCTCAGAAACCAGCGCCCGTTGCTGCTAGGATGTGTAAGGTATTCCTCACCCGAGTGGAAAGAAATGGATCTGAGAGTTGGGTAATACGGCGGAGTTCTTGAAATCGAGATATGATGTATTGGCTAATGAGTTTTCTAGAAAACCGCAGCGATGGGTCAAGAGAGGAAACCAATGAGAGAGAAAGATATCCCGCGATGGCTGCTTCCTGCCCTGATCTTTATTTTCCTAGCAGCAATTATTGCCTTCCTGTTCGTCAGAGGATTGGGCAAGAGCGAAACGCTCGTCATACGTCCATCCTCAATTGGGGCAATTCAACCTGGCAAGATCAACCCGGATAGACAGGAACCGACAACACCGAGGGATCCATGTTCACTGCTTATGCCTGAGGAGATCGAGGATGAACTGGGTATTCAATTAGGCGAATCATCTTTCGAGGCGGCAGATAATCCTATCAGCGAGATGATCTGCACTTTCCATGGAGCGGATGAAGGTGATCTCCCTATTGTCCGTCTCGTAGTCGTCTTCAATGAGGGAATGGAAGCATTCCTCCGGGAGAATGGGTATTCCGTGGATCACCTATACGCAGGGCGCAATGTCTCCGATAGGTATACGAAGCCGGTCGCAGATATTGGCGACGAGGCGTTTTGGGGGGGCAGCGGTGGGGAATTGTGGAACGGTCTTCATGTCCTTCTTTGGGATGTCTATTTACAGATAGATGTCAACAGCGGGGATGAAGGCAAAGATCTAGCTGCGGCGCAGAAACTGGCGTTAATCGCATTGGAACGTTTATTCAATGATTAGCTCTCGTTATTTCGCATAACAAGTCTCTGCACAATGTCATCGAGGAGCTGCGGGAGCGACCTGTGTGTCGGCCCACAGCCCTCAAGCGATCGACTCTTATAACCTCCCGCAGGGTTTTAAACCTGCGGGAGGTTTTTATCGGGGAACGGGTCGTTGGTGGTTGTAAAGACGCAGCATGCTGCCTCTCTACGCGTAGGATATATCGTTGAGGTAAATCGCCCTCCGCACGTTCGCTGGCCACCGGGTGCAGAGCTTCCTGTCCCCACATATTCGCGTAATCAAGGGGTTCCAGAAAATAAATGGTTCCTCGCTATTTTGTATGGGTAAACTGAATTAAGCAACATTTGAGTTTAGTTATAATCAAGACCGGTTCCCATACTTTCGTAGCGGAGACAACAGCCATGAATCAATCAACATTAGAAGCAGCTCTCGGTCTAACAGCTCCATGGAAAGTCATCGAAGATCGTTTCTCTGTTGAAGAGAAACGTCTGGATATCACCATTGATTTCGAACCCGGCAGCACATTCACCTGCCCGGACTGTGGAGCGGAAGGCGCCAAAGCACATGATACACAGGAACGAACATGGCGTCATCTGAACTTCTTCCAACATGAGACCT
>JAUWFP010000044.1 GCA_030606845.1 Anaerolineales bacterium
TATTGCGGCGTGTTCCACCGAGACACGTTTGGTGCCCTTATGGCGGAGTACCCGGGCCAGATTCACTTTGTGTACCGCGACTTCCCGGTCGTCGGCGGCTTCGAAGCCGCACTCGCGTCAGAATGCGCCAACGAACAAGGCGCTTACTGGGAGTTCCACGATCTGCTTTTCTCAGATGAATACGCGAATTTAGATCGCAACGCGTTCGCAGCCTACGCCGAGAAGCTCGATCTCGACGTCGATGATTTACTAGCCTGTGTGGACGAGGAACGCTACGGCGAAGAGGTTGAGGCGGATGCGCGCTACGCTTCAGGCCTCGGAATCACCGGCACACCGACTTTCTTCATTAATGGGATTCCAATGGTCGGGGCACAGCCGCTTGAGGCTTTTATCCAGGTCATCGAGTACGAACTCGGGGAGTAATTCGCAGGTCTAAACTGCCCCTTTCTACCCACCATCCAATTTCGACAAAAATTCAAGCAGCGTTCGGTTGAATTCCTCAACCGCGTCGAGTGGCGTGGCATGGCCAGAATCGGGAATTACGACCAAATGAGCACCGGGTATGTTATCCGCCAGTTCCTTTTTAGCTTCCATCGATACGGTCTGATCTAGTTCCCCGGCGACGACAAGTGTTGGGGTGTTGATTTCATGTAGGCGATCACGGATGTCGAAACGAGTGGCTGCCCATATCGCCCGCAAATATGCGCCGCGCGGGTTCGAGGCGATACGCTCGGCTGCAGCCTGGCGCAGAAGCTCTTGATCCGGCTCAGGGAAAAGCCCCGCCGCAACCCACTGCCCCACCTGGTCCATCCGCCCCAGCGCCACAAACGTAAGCCTTACCAGCTTCCGGAGAAACCCGCTTGAGCCTGAGTGCAGCTTCGCAAACGTGTTGACCAATATCAGCGAGCGGACAGCTTCCGGGTAGTCGAGCGCCAACTGCATCGCCACCGCCCCACCGAGCGAAAGTCCAACCACATGCAGCGGCGATTCGGCCTGCTCTTTCACCACGGCTGCGATCTGAAGCACAATATTCTCGATTGAGAGCCATCCCGTTGGTTGGCTAGACCGACCATGCCCGGGCATGTCGAGCGCCAGAACCCAATAGCGTTCACTGACAATCGGGATTTGAAGCCCCCAATCCTCGCTGCATGAACCCAGCCCATGCAGGAAGAGAACGCCTGGTCCTTCGCAGTCGAACGGGTTGTGGATTTCGTAATAGATTTGACCATCCTCTACTTGGTAATGACCCATGACTCCGGTTCACCTCTGCAGATTCTGACGGGATGCCATCAGCTACCATGTAATCAACTGCACTTATTCGGTAATTTCCACCCTCAGGGTTGTGCCACTTCGACCACCACCATGCGATGATCAGAAGCGAGCGAGTCAGATACCCACGCATCCACCGGAATGAGGTCACGCACAAACACGAAATCGATGCGGGACTCCGGATCGATCGCGGGGCTCGTAAATGGAGCCGGTGAAATCCCCAATAATTCGAATGGATCTGCAAAACCCGCTTGAAAAACCTTCCCCACTTCAGGGCTGTCGGGTTCCGCGTTGAAATCGCCTCCAAAACTAGCGGGGGAACGCGCCCCGATGAATTCCAACGCCTGCTCAATCTGGCGCATCGTGTCCTCATCGGAAAGACCCAACCATATGCCGTAAGAATGCAGATCCATCCCCTTCCAGGTGAGCGCGGCGTGAACCACGCCCGTTGGTTCCTGAAGGCTGGCCACAAGCGTGGAATCTTCCGGCGCCTGCGGACCCTTATAAAGCAGGGCTATGCCGGTTAGATGCTCAACCGTTGGGAGATACACGACGTTCATCCCCAACCTACGAGCGAGGAAGTAGGCGTTATCCGCACAGTAGCTTGTCATGCGTCCCGTGTCGACTTCCTGCAATGCGATCACATCCACACCTTCGCTCTCAATCGTTCGAGCGATAGCTTCAAGAGTAGTGTGCCAATCGTCATCGTAACCGTAGTGGATGTTGTAGGTCGCCAACCGCAGCCGATCCTTTGGCAGCGGTGCCTTCGCCTGCGGCCATACAGATACAACCACAATAACCCCTGCGAGCATAAGGGATACCAACGACCAGGCCGATTCATGCTTGAGATCCTGTGCTTTTTGCACAGGATGTTTCCGCAGGAGCCCCCAGACGATAACCAGACATGCTGCAAAATATACGGCCCAGCCCATTCCTTGCATCTGCGGCAGCGTATATGGGTAGGTAAAAGCGAAAGCGTTGAAGAAATCGAGAAGCAAAAGCAGCAGGCCGCCCAGAGCCACTGGCCAACCCGGCAGCCTAATCAGGAAAGCGTTATTGCCCAGGAGCAAAACTAGTGCATATACCGCTGCTGCTTGAGCCAGCAGCAGCGCAACTGCTGCCCACGCTCCGCTCATGAAATAACCGAGCAGTAGCCCCCCGGTGAGGAGAACCACAATGGCGATGCCACCGCCCGGGTTCGCGAGCCGAACTCTAACGTAATCACCAATGTGTGGGAGAAGTGGAAGAAAAGTGACGGCTACAAGCAGGACCGCGATCCACGCATAAGGGGTATCCGACCAACGGGCGATTCCATTCGGAAGAGACAGAAGCGACGTCTCAATAAAGAAGAAAGCCCCCAAACCCAGACCGCCCGCCCAGGATAAGCCTCTCATTGGAGGTTCGGGCTCCTGTTTATTTTGTGTCAACCACACTGAGATTACGATCGTCAGCACCGACCACAGCGCCACTGGGATGAGCGAGGCGTTCTGCAGGCTGATGTCGAACGTGTCGCCGACGATACGCAGGATCATCTCCAAGATTAGCCCCAAGAGAATCGGTTTCCATATTTGTGGTCGTCTTCGCGAGAGCCAGAGCGCCAGGTAAGATCCCCCCGCGGCGATCACGACCAGCGCACCCCAAAAACGAATCATCTGGTCATTCAGCGAGAGTGCTACTCGCGCCAGCGCAGCCAGTGAGGCTAAGGCTGCCATGCGTCGTGCTGAAGGTTTTCGGGCCAGGATTCCGGGCGCCAGTAACGCCCCCACGACGAGCAAGTTGCTCACTACAAGCCAGGCATTCATGGGACCCTCGAAAACCTGATCGTAGATGAAGCCGAACATCGTTGAGAAGATCACCCGCAACGCCTGGAGAAAGAAGATAACGACCCAGGACGCGATCATCACCTGCAAGGTCATGTGGTTACCCTCCTTTTGGATGGATGTTATTTTGTTTTTCGACCAAGAATCCTGATCGATTCACACTGAACTCAAGGATTCGATCAGGGACTCTCGATTTGCAGCGACTCCATCATCTCGTCCAGGTCAGTAAGCTGTGGGAAGAAGCTCACGGGACTCTCAATCGCCAACTGGCTTTCGACATCGAAGAGATAGGCCTCGTAGGCGTTAATAAATGCGTCGTACTCATCGCCGATGAAGGTATCGCCATCTGCGGGCAGGCTGGGATGTGAAACCGGCAAGATCGCCGAGATCAGATACATACCATCATCCGTGAGTCCTTGATACGCGCAGAAGAGATCGCTGTTGTTGATCGGCCATGCAGCCTGCCCGTACTGGCTCACGAAGCGCACGCCGGATCCGCCTTCAAACGTCAGATATTCCACCTGCACGGTGATCATCTGCGCGGCGTTGAATATCGGCAGCACCAAGGGTACCTTATCGGGATCCTCTGGTTTCAGCGCGAGGAATGCTTCCAGCTCTGCTACCGTCTCCTCCGCAGATTGGTTGACCTCAAGGAACTCCGCCACCGGGTAGATCGCTATATGTGCTTTATGAAAGGTATCGCTGAGAGGGTAATCATAGAAGGTGAAATCGACATGCTCCGGGACCGAAAACCACTCCATCTCGAGTTCGGCCGGGAGAACGGATGGGACCGCGCCGTAATCCTCACCCTCCGGGTAGGAGAAGCATAATGTATTGAAACACACATCCGGCTCTGGAGCTTCGGTGGGTTCTGGCGTGGTCGCTGGTTCGAGCAGTTCTTGTTCGAGATTCTCAAGTTCAGAAAATTCAATCATTGCCGTTGCCAGCGCTTCAATTTCCGTGAAATCAACATCCTCCAGCATAGAATTAACCAGCGGAAAGGCGATTGCCAAACCCACGCAGAGCATTATCACAATAAAGCCCGCACACCCCATTCCAATCCACAGGCAGGTGCGGCCTGTACTTCTCCCCGAAGTCCCTGATGGTTGAGCCGGGGTCTCGATAACCGCCGGGTCCGCTGCAGCCTGTTGGACGGGTTGGACCTCCGGGGCTGCGTCGCGCACGGTCGCCTGTGCGGGTTTCGGCGCGCCGCACTGCCCACAAAAACTGGTCTCTTCAGGGATATCTGCCCCACAACGCTCACATTGCATCGTATCCTCCGCTGTTGGTTTTTAGACCTAAGAAATAATGATTACAGCACACACCCAAATTAGTCAAACACCCTCGAGTTGTCTATGGCTAATAACTACCGATACTGAACGGCGGATTGGATACCTGCGCTCACCTGCTCTCCATTGATCAGAACTCCTTGCGTGCTATCCAGGTCTTCTATCGTCAGCTGCCCTGTTTTTATTGTGATCTGCGCGTGCTTACGCGAGACCTTGGGATCCTTGATTTGGATGTGACAGCCCGAACCGCGCCCGATCAGTATCTCTTCTCGATCCAACGCGAATCGTTGTCCGCTAATGTTTTCTGAAAGCCCAACCAGCCAGCCGATAGAACTCTCTAGTGGCATTTCCTCACTCCTCGACAATATGCTCTTGCTCATTAACTCGACACCACGGTACAAGACTGGAATCCATCATATTGTCCATTCACGGCGCCGGCCGCCAGGCGGCATCGAAATCCAGCGCCGGGTCGGTGGTCACTTCCTGATAGTCTGTGCAGCTCGCGCGCAGGATGGCGATGTTGTGATTTGCGCCGTCCGGCCAGGCCTCGAAAGCAATCCATTGGCCATCCGGTGACCAGGCCGGCTCACCCATCGGTTGAAATGAGAGCCGCCCCTCCTGGCAGATCTGGATCTCGCGAACGCCGCCCTCGGCGACGGATATGGCGACCAGTCGAGGGATATTGCCAATAACTTTCTCAAAGAGAATCGTGCCGCCATCGGGAGACCAATCGGGTCGGGCAATGTCCTGGCCATCGCTGTGTGTATATCGTTTCTCATCCCCACCATCATCGGGGACAAGCCAGATCTCTTCCTGTCCCCCTCGCCCACTTAGGATGGCGATCTGAGAGCCGTCAGGCGCCCAGCTAGGAGACCAGTTGAAAGCAAGGTCATCGTTGACGTTTCGTAAACCCTTCCCATCGACACCGATCGTGAAAATCTGTGGGCGCCCGGTGCGCCAGGAGGTGAAGGCCAGGCGAAGACCATCATACGACCAGTCCGGGTCGTAGTCCCCACCGCCCAGAGTGGCTACAAGCAGGCTCGGTTCGGAAGGGACATCTTGCGCATCCACATTCATGACGAAAACCGAAGATCCCGAGTATTCGTCGCGATTGGCGTTACACGGGGACGTAAACGCCAGCATCATCCCATCTGGTGACCAGGCAGGTTGGCAAGCACCCGCGGCGAGATCCGTGAGTTGGTGCTCGTCGCTGCCGTCGACATTGATTAAGTAGATTTGCGGGCGCCCCCCGCGGTTGGAAACGAAGGCGATTTGACTCGCTCCACCAATAATAACTCCCGATGGAGCAGGAGCCGTTGTCGGCTGTGGGGAGGGAAGCTCGACAATCTCGACCGTCGGGGTAAGCGTCGGTGGGATGAGCGGGGTGAAGATCGCCGTAGGGACGATCAATTCCGTTGTATCGATGATCGATGTGGATTGGACTTCTGTAGGATCGGGAATAGCAGCGATGCTCTCCGGTTCTTCTTCGCTGAAAAACCCGAAAGCGAGCGCCGTTGCCGCGAGCGCAATCGCCAGGACCACAAATCCTCCGCCCACGATGACGATCCATTTCCAGGGAATTCGCCCTGAGGTTGGGCTTGTGGTTGCCAGTGAAGGGTGTGTTGGCGGCGGCCCCGGCGGTGTTACTGCTGGAGGGAGCTCCGCGGGCATTGCGCTTGCCCGGCGTGTCGGCTCTGGGCCTGGTGGCATGTCGGCGTCAATATGTTGTTTCTCATCGCCTGATCGCGGCGCGCCGCACTGTCCACAAAATCTTTCTTCTGCTCGCAGCGCTGCGCCACATTGCCCGCACCGTGATTCTCCCTCCTCGGCCATTAACATCTCGGGAGATACCATCACCGTGGCGATGGCGTCCTTGTCAGCCATTACTGTCGGCGCAGATTCTATGTCGTGTTCGTAATGAAAGCGGAAACTTGTATCGCCGATCGTGATCGTATCGCCATCCTTGAGATCAGCGGATTGGATGATCTCGCCATTCACATAAGTGCCGCGCGTGCTGCCGAGATCTTCGATCACGCAGCCTCCGGTGGAGAATCGAATCACGGCATGTTGGCGCGAGGCTCCGGGGTCCAGAATCTGTATATGCGATTCCTTGCCGCGCCCGACGATCGTTTCTTCCTGGATTAGTTTGAACTCGCGGCCAACCACTTCACCGCTGGTGCCCTCGAGCCAGGCGTTACGCTCCTGCGCCATGTGTTGACTCCATTTCAAACAACCATCTGCATTTACCAGTTATCGTTTCTTCTCCGCTATATATCTTAGTCATAGATTACAAACGAATGCGGATGAACGCGTGTAAAAATAACCTGGACTGAGTATTCTCACGGCATTCGTCCTTCGCCTGTATCACACGTATAAACCAAAACGACAGCCAGAAATCCTGGCTGTCTACTTAATAATTGTACAGTCCTCTATATTGGACTGCCCGCGCAGGCTCACCCCCGGAAGGTGGAAACTACACCACCCCCTCATAGAGGATTTCCCTGCTGCGACCATACACCCTTACTCCTTGGGGCGCATTAAGACATCAGACGCTCAGTCCCACCGACAGGTTCCAATGAAATTCAGATTTCGGAGGGACGCGTATTAATTTCGAATTATTGATAGAAATCCTTTAATTCACTCGCGGGAAGGGTGATCAACCCCTCCTCCCGTTCCCCGACTTGACTGACGCGCTCTACGTGGAGGCCCGTAAGGTATGCCGTATAGGCCGCCATCATCGCATCAAGCGCTTCATAGGAATGAAGTCTCTCTAGCGGCATGTGACCACTGAGTAGATTGTGGCGAGTGATTTCTTCTAATGCGTACATGGGGTTGGCGATATCGAGACCCTCGAGATAGAGCACGAGCTGCCGCTGCAGCCTCCCCTCAAGCGTTCGCTTCAGGAAAGGTCGTCTCTCCAGCAGAATTGTGTACCCGGAATGCGCACGCGCTTCAATCATCGCTCGGCGGTCGGATTTCTCATCGAGAACACCCTTCCGGAAGCCTATCTTCTCCAACCGGCGGAATATCTCGAAGCCGGTTCGAACCCAAGCCTTGGCATCTTCTTCTTTCTCTGGTGTGTTGTACAGGCGAATGTTACGCCTGCGTAGTTCATACTCACAAACTCGCCACTTCGCCCAGGTCTTCCCCTCAAGGCGTAAGTTATATCGCCGGCGGATATCTGCTTGAGCCATTAAGCCTCGGCTTGGCCCCTGCGGCGCATCGATAGCAACCACAGCTGACTCCAACGACGCCACAAACGCCAACACAGACTCGAGGTCTCCCTGATCCAATGCGATCAGGTGGAGATCGCGGTCAAGTGCCGCATATTGGATGGGCTGTTTGCCCCCCGTTGGGTCGATTCCCACGAAGACAGCGTCAGTGAAAAGCATGTCAATCCCTTCTCCTCGGGTCTACCCCGAACTATTAACCTTCAATTTAATCGCACAGCCTTCGAGTGCTCCTGAAAGGCTCTCCACAGGTCACGATCCGTGTGATAGGGCGCGAGCCATGGCTTTTCTGCCGCCTCCCGCAGCACCCGAGATAGCTTGCGACCCACATAAAGACCATAGGCTACATATGTCCAACGCGTACGATGTCGCCCTTCAGTGCTGTGCAATAGAACCTTCTCGCCCGCTTCCAACGAGGTTTGGATGAACTCCGCGGCCAGCCTGCGGTCCTCCATTCCGGCCAGTTTTTCATCCTCGACCCTTAACCAGAGGAAGCGCCGCGGGGTCGGACCCAGAAACAGTTCTGGTCCTCCGCCAGAGAGATGCAGGATGGCGCCAATGCCGGTTGAATCGGCAAAATCAGCCCATGTTGCGGGGATATGTTCCCCACCCGCAGCGTATATGCTCTCCTCTACCCAGGTCAAGTGACTTTGCCCTTTTGCACACAACGGTCGCTTTGATTATCCGACCGCAGGTTTCATGTGCAGTATACAACGCCCTTTTGACGACGGCGAATGAGCAGGCTATACTTTCAACAAAACACCCCGCACCCCTCGAGGAGTTCCCCGGCATGACAAAGAAGAAGGGCAAGAAAACAACCAAATCATCCAGTGACTTTAAGTTGACCTACGCAACGATGTACAACCCGCCGGAACTGCTGCATCAGAAGTACGAACGGGCGCTGAAAAAAGTCAAGGATAATTTTGGGCAAGATCACCCCATGCTCATCAACGGCAAGGATGTGCGCTCCAGGGATAAGTTCGAAGACCGATCCCCAATCAATCAGGATTGGTTGCTCGGCACCTTTCAGAAGGGCAGCACCAGACACGCCCAGCAAGCGCTCTCCGCAGCCCGCAAAGCCTTCCCCGATTGGTCAAAGAGATCATGGAAATCGCGCCTGCAATTATTGAGAAAGGCGGCGAAACAGATCGATAAACGCGTCTATGAAATTGCAGCAGTCATCTCCATCGAAGTGGGCAAAAACCGTATGGAAGCGCTCGGCGATATCGCCGAAGCGGCGGATCTCATCCGCTACGCGTGCGACCAGATGGAAGCCAACGAGGGCTTCAAAGTCAAGATGGGCACCGATCCATTAAAGGGGTTCAAACCTTCAAACACTTCGCTTCTTCGCCCTTTTGGGGTTTGGGTCGTCATAAGTCCCTTCAACTTCCCGGCAGCTCTCACCGGCGGCCCCGTCGGCGCAGCGCTTGTTGCCGGTAATACTGTGGTCATGAAACCAGCCACAGACACCCCATGGACAGTTCGTTTACTCGCTGAATGCTTCCGCGATGCCGGCATTCCGGATGGCGTACTGAATTTCGTGACCGGTCCCGGCTCAACACTTGGCCAAGCCCTCATCGACAGCCCGGTTGTGGATGGCATCACCTTCACGGGCTCTTTCGACATCGGCATGAAAATCTTCCGTTTGTTCGCCAATGGCCAATACCCGCGCCCGACGATTCTCGAAATGGGCGGCAAGAACCCCTCGATCGTCTCTAAGAACGCCGATATAGAGCGCGCTGCCGCCGGGATCGTACGATCATCCTTTGGCTTGCAGGGACAGAAATGCTCTGCCAACTCCCGGGTCTACGTTGAACGGCCGGTCTATAAGCAGTTGGTTGACCGAGTGGCTGAAATCACCAGGAAAATCGCCGTTGGCGATCCGACGGATCGAACAGTCTTCATGGGTCCTGTGATCAATAAAGGTGTCTACAACGACTTTATAAAGTTCACGAAGGAACTCTCAAAAGCTGGTACTTTTCTCACCGGCGGAAAAGTCATTACCGAAGGTGCCTTTGCGAAAGGCTTCTTCTGCGAACCGACGATCGTGACAGGCGTTCCGCACAGCCATCGGCTTTGGAAACAGGAGATGTTCCTACCGATCACGATGGTGCATCCGGTGGACAATCTCAATCAGGCAATGAAGCTGGCGAATGACAGCCAGTATGGCCTCACCGCTGGCTTCTACGGTTCGGAAGAGGAAGCCGCCTGGTTCTTCGAAAACATCGAGGCTGGTGTGACCTATGCCAATCGACCGCAAGGCTCGACCACCGGCGCTTGGCCCGGGTTCCAACCCTTCGGCGGATGGAAGGGGTCGGGCTCCTCCGGGAAGAACGCCGGCGGCCATTACTACCTGCAGCTCTACATGCATGAGCAGATCCACACGATCATCCGCTGAGCGAAAGATTCAGAGCCTCCTCCGCTTTTTCCGGGCGGGAAGGCTCAATAGATTGATTATGGCCTCTCGATTCGGCGCCGCATTGATCCTCATTGGTCTGATCTCCCTTGTGGTGTTCGTTCTCACCCTCCAGATTCAGCAGGCGAACACCCTCGCTTTGCTACTCGGCTCATCACTGACTGCGCTGGGCTTGGTCATCCGCCGCAGCGCGGCGCGGAACGCACAACGCCGAACAGCTCGTTTCCACACTTTAAGGCGGCTCCGCGGCGACGCACATGAAACCAAGGATCTCGATGATTAGAATGATCGAATCTCGGGGCAAGCATTGTGATCTACGCTGATGTTCACATACCAAAGCCAGGCGAAGTAGGTTGATCGAGTATGTCAAAAACCCATAACTCATCCGCGGTCTGCTATATCTCCGTTGACGTTGAGACGGCGGGTCCCCACCCCAGCCGTTTCGCACTGTTATCCATCGGCGCTTGTGTGGTCTCCGATCTCGACAAATCTTTGTATCTCGAACTGCAGCCCGATTGCCCCGCTTATGAGCCGCAGGCTCTCGAAATCAGCAGATTGTCACTCGAGACCCTTGCTGAAAATGGGCTTCCGGCGGAAGAAGCCATGCGGCAGTTCGATGGCTGGCTGAGCGCGAACACCCCACCGGATGAGAAACCTGTATTCGTCGCCTTTAACGCCGCGTTTGACTGGATGTTCATCAACGAGTATTTTCACAAGTATCTAGGACACAATCCGTTCGGGCACAGCGCGCTGGATACCAAGGCGCTCTATATGGGCGTAACAGGCGTAGGATGGGAAGAAACGAGCCATAATGCGATCTCCCAGCAATTAGGATTGCCCACTCACCTGGAGCACCATGCATTACAAGATGCGCTCGACCAGGCGATAGTCTTCCGCAAGATCCTCGAATTAAGGAAATGAACATACAGGTGGCAGGTCAATCTGATCGAGTTGGGATGATGTCATTCTGATGGGCGGCAGCAAGCCAACCAGATCAAGCCGGGAAACTGTCATTCTGAGGAGCAGAGCGACGAAGAATCTCGTTCCTGGCAAGAAACACAATTCAGTTCCAAGAACGAGATGCTTCGCTTTGCTCAGCATGACATATTCATGTCACTCTCGAGTATTCGGAAGTGCATCAGCGAAGGATCTCGATTTCGGAGGTAATGATGGGTGAGAAAAAAACTGGGCCTGGTATCGCCCTGCAGCGCATCCTGATATCCGCTAAGCGCCTGGGTGTTGAGATGGATGAGGAAAAGGCGCTCCAATGGCTGACCGCAATCAGCGCCGCCAAGGCGAGCAGCGACGTTGTCGTTGATTCCCAGACGGGAGTATTCGGTCATACCGTCTCCATGCTCGATTTCAGCCCAGAGGAGCTGGAATACTTCCGCAGGATTGGGAAGCTGGTTGAGTTCGAAGACCAGCCAGGCATTGTAGAAACCGCCCTGGCGCTTTCCGGTTCAGCGGCTCAATCTAAGATCCAGACCTTTCCCGGGGATAGCGACTACTTCGAGCGGGTCAATATTATTGCCGATACCCGCGAGCAAGCATGCGCCATCCTGGCCGACCTCATTCGGGATAAAGCGTTAACCACATCCTCTGGTCCAACGTATCAATTAATCGAG
>JAUWFP010000037.1 GCA_030606845.1 Anaerolineales bacterium
AGGTTGAGAGGCGTGAAGGTAATACCCGTTGAGATAACGACCCTTCATCGTCTTGGGGAGGAGATTGCTTCGTCACTTCGTTCCTCGCAATGACAATGACGGGAAGGGCTTTGTAATATTTAATGTCATTTCGAGCGAAGCGAGAAATCCCTATGACAAATCTCTTAAGCGCTCAAGCTGTGGAATTATGCAACCAACCCCATGCCTGATGAGAACTGAGCCCGGAGGTTCAGCTCCGGGCGGAGCAGGGCAGGTAAAACCCGCTTGGATGCTCTCAAAATGTGGAGGAGAGCCCTAAACTTGAGTAGATCAAGAGTGCCTAGACAACTCAGACGAGTCGGTTACCCCCATCTACAACAAGCGTTTCACCGGTAATGAAGTCGTTTTCGAGCAGGAAGATCACTGCCCGGGCGACGTCGGATGCGTTTCCGGGGCGTTGCAACGGCAGCGCGTCTCCGATCTCTTGCCAGCGCGAGGCGGGCATACCATCCGGTTTTAGAACGGGTCCAGGGGCGACCGCGTTCACCCGAATTTCTGGCGCGTAAGCCAGGGCGGCGACTTTGGTGAGCATCTCCTGGCCGGCTTTGCTTATAGAGTGAACGGGGTACTCTCGCCAGGGGCGCAGACCGGCAAGGTCGGATATGTTTACGATCGCTCCTGCACCGTTGATTTGCATCCGTTCAGCGGCTTGCTGGATGCAGAAGAAGGGGGCTTTGAGATTCAGATCGATCGTGTTGTGCCAATCCTCTTCATCCGCTTTTTGGAAAGCTATCTTATTCATGATCGCCGCGGAATTTACCAGGATATCCAGGGGTCCAAACTCACTGTCGATGAGCCGGAAAAGCCCCTCGATCTGGTCTAGCTTTCTCAGATCGGAGCGGAAAACAGCGGCATTCACGCCGAGCGCTTTTGCTGCGGAGGCCGTATCCTTGGCGGCTTTGTCAGCGTTGTGATAATGGATGGCCAGGTGGCAGCCTGCCTGTGCAAGCGCAATTGCGATTTCGCGTCCTACGCGGTGGGCCCCACCTGTGACAAGTGCAATCTTCCCGTGTAATTCCATCGGCTGCCCTTTCGAACCAGGAATCAAAACCGCTTATGGTGTTGGTTAGAGGCCGCCCTCGTCATCCGCGGACGAGTGCGGTAAGGAAGAACCATAGGTTAGCGGGTCGCTCTGCCAATCGGCGCATGAAGTATGGGTACCATTCCGTACCGAAGGGCACATAGACACGAACAGGATAGCCTCGTGCATGCAGCGCATCCTGCAAGTCAGAGCGGATGCCATAAAGCATTTGGAATTCCAGCGCCTCCTTCGGAAGGCCCGCTTTTTCTGCATGTTTGCATGCGAAAACGGTGCGCTTCTCGTCGTGGGTGCCGAGGGCAGTGATTGGCGGGATCTTTCCGTCAGCGCTGGCCGGTACAGAGCCCTGGGATTGAGAGGCATCGATCATGAGCGCGGCGAGTAGGTCAAAGTTCGCATCGACATCGCTCTTCTTTGGGAAAGCAACCTCCGCGGGTTCGTTGTAGGCTCCTTTACATAAACGAATCCGTGTGCCTTGCTCAAGCAAAGAGCGCACATCCTCTTCGCTTCGAAAGAGGTAGGTTTGGATGACCAGGCCGACGTTGGTGAGGCCTTCGTCCTTCAGGGTGTTGTAGATCTTGAGTGTGCGCTCAATGGTGCTGGAATCCTCCATGTCGATCCGGACGAGTGTCCCGTACTCTGCCGCGCGCGTGGCGATGCAGCGCATATTGGAAAGGCAGAGGTCAAAGTCCAATTCCAGGCCGAGTTGGCTCAGCTTCATGGAGCAATTTGATTTCACGCCCGCCTCGTGCAGGCGTTGGAGAATCTCGATATATGTATCCGTCGCTTTTAGTGCATCTTCTGATTTGGTGACATTTTCACCGAGATTGTCCAGCGTTGTGAGAAGCCCTTTCTCATTGAGTCTGCGTATCGCTATCAGGGCATCATCGAAAGTGTCGCCGGCGACGAAACGGGATGCCATTTTTCGGGCGACTCGCCAGCGGGTGACGATGTTGCGGATCCAGTTAGCGTTGGACATATAGAGAAGGAATGCTCGCAGCACTGAATTACTCCTTGAGAGATCGGGAGGCGGATGGTTTCACTACAAGGATTGTAGCAATGATTTGGAATTATGTTTAATCCGTTTATCCTCTATAGCGTTGAATCCTGTCCTGAAAAAGTTTCGTTTGAAGGGTCGGTTATTTCACAGGGCAATTGACGCATCACAGCCAGTTGGTATAATTCGGCTGCATGGCCCCGTAGCTCAATTTGGCAGAGCATCGCACTCTTAATGCGCAGGTTGAAGGTTCAAGTCCTTCCGGGGTCACCAAACAAACCGCTCACCATTCCGGTGAAGCGGTTTTGCCTATCCGGTTATGTTTCCATGATCAGCGTCAGACCAACGTCGGCTTTGTGTCAGTGGGGTATCGTTGATAAAAAGCTATCATAGGAAGACACCAGGATCACAACCAGGAAGGAGTACTTGATGACTGATTATGCAATTGAGACCAAAGGGCTTTCGCTCTACTATGGTCGCCACCGTGGAGTTTTGGATGTGGATTTGCGCGTCGAAAAAGGGGACATATTTGGTTTTCTCGGTCCCAACGGGGCTGGCAAAACTACGACACAGCGTGTCTTGATGGACATCATCCGCCCAACGGTCGGTAAGGCATACATCTTTGGCAAGGACTGCCAAAAAGAAGGCGTCGCTATCCGTGAGCGAATCGGATATTTGCCGGGTGAATTGAGCCTTTACAACAATATGAAAGCCCGCCAGTTTTTTAAGATGTATTATTCTCTGCAAAAAAACAACAACGATCCCGGTCATTGGCAGAAATTAGCGGATCGATTGGGGCTGGATACCAGCCGGAAAATCCGCGAATATTCGAGCGGCAATAAACAAAAAGTGGGGATCGTGATTGCCTTCATGAATAAGCCCGATCTGTTGATCCTGGACGAGCCAACATCCGGCCTGGATCCGCTGGTGAAGCAAACGGTGATGGAGTTAGTGCGGGAGGCTAACCAGGCTGGCGCGACGGTGTTCTTCTCATCGCACATCCTCTCCGAAGTGCAAGCGGTCTGCAATCGTGTGGGGATTATCCGTGAAGGCCAATTGGTAGCCACCGAGCGGGTTGAAGACCTGACCACACAGCACTTTAGACGGATCCGCTTCAAGTTCGCCAAAACGCCCCCGGGCGACGCTTTTACACAAGAGGGGGTCATTGAAACAAGTAGAGATGAGGGCGGAATCACCCTGGAAGTCTATACACACCTTGATCGGGTGATGGAGCAAGCGACCTCGTTTGGCATCACTGACATCGAAACAATTCCCGTAAGCCTCGAAGAAATATTCCTGGCCTATTACGGGAAAGGGAACGGAGGCAACAATGCTTAGGTTATTACTCCAAGAATTACGCTTTCGAATCAATGGAATCATCGGTTGGGGGCTCGGCCTGAGCTTTTTCCCCGTGGTGTATATTGGCATGTATCCTTCATTTGCCGAACAAATGGCTATCTTTGAAGACCTCATGGACCTCGCCATATATCAGGCGATGGGAATTAGTATGGCCGGGTTTGAGGGCTTTATTGCATCTACGGTTACAAATTTAGTGCCCGTGATCCTGTGCATTTACGCCGTCATCAATGGGACGGGCACCCTGGCCGGAGAGGAAGATGACGGCCGCCTCGAATTGATTGTTTCCTTGCCGATCCCCCGCTGGCAAATTGTCGCCGTTAAAACGGTCGCCCTGGGGATTGCCCTGTTCATCATCCTGGCAATTGTAGGTGCGGGGGCAGCAATAACCATGGAGATGATCACTATCTCTGTAGAGACCAGGGTGACGTCGTTGGATGTCTTCCTCAGCCTGCTGGCTGCTTGGCCGCTGGCGATGGCCGTCGGCATGATCAGTCTCTTCCTGGGCGCATTTAGCCCAAACCGGCGTATAGCCTCGACGATCGCAACCGTGGTGGTGCTGGTCAGCTACCTGGGCAGTAACCTAAGTGGGATGATCTCTTCGTTAGAAAAGATTGAGAAGCTCTTCTTGTTTCACTACTACGAGTCCACGGCTCAAGCTTTGGAATTGGGACAGCAAACGGACAACATGATCGCCTTGTTGGTGATATCGCTGGTCGCATTTGGGTTAGCCTTAGCCTTCTTCCAGCGTCGTAATATCACGGTCGGCGCCTGGCCCTGGCAGCGTGGAGTCATTAGCAAATAAGGCTCCTGCTCCCTAATTTTTTTCGCACTGACAGGCATGACATAAGATTGGAGTAAGCTAACGCCGACATCGCTTACCGATGTTCGATTTGATCGGTAAGCCATGGATAAACAGATATCCAGGAAAAGATAAAAATGACTTTCGCACATCCAGTTGAAGAGTTGGTCAAGCAGCGTTTCTCCTGCAGGAGTTACCTCAGTCAACCTGTGGAAGAACAGACGCGCCAGAGGCTCGTTGATTATGCCGCCGCGCTGCATACGGGACCCTTTGGTGCGCAGATGCGCTTTGAGCTGATCGCTGCCCGCGAGAAGGATCAAAAAGCCCTCAGAACCCTGGGAACTTACGGGTTCATCAAAGGGGCGGCAGGCTTCATCATCGGGGCAATGCAGGATGATGAAAAGAACCTGGAAGATTTCGGTTACCTGATGGAGAGCATCATCTTGCTTGCAACGGACGTAGGCTTGGGTACGTGCTGGCTTGGAGGTACGTTTACAAAAAGCAGCTTTTCGGCAAGAGTCTCACCGCGCCCCGGCGAGCTAATTCCCGCGGTTGTCTCATTGGGTTATTGCGCCAAGAAACCACGTAGGCTCGATGCCCTCATTCGCAATAGTGCGGGTGCGGAGCGGCGGCTCTCATGGGAGCGATTGTTCTTCGATTCCAGGTTCGGGGTGCCGTTATCACGGGGGATGGCTGGTGATTATGCAACCGCGTTGGAGATGGTCCGTCTGGCTCCGTCAGCATCGAACAAACAGCCCTGGCGAATCATCAAAGATGCCCATGTGTGGCATTTCTACCTGCAGCGCACACCGGGGTATCGGGAAGGAATGCTTGTAAGACTCTTTACAGTGGCCGATTTGCAGCGCATCGACATGGGCATCGCCATGTGCCATTTTGAGCTCATGGCGCGTGATCACGGCCTGGATGGACGTTGGGAAATAAATCCGCCCGCCATCGAAAAATCCGACGAGTTTACAGAATATACGGTAAGTTGGGTGAGCTGATCAGCCGGGAGATCCAATTCCAATGTGGGTTGAAGCGAGCGTAATTTGCGCTCGCCTTTTTTTATTAATTCGTTGCCACTGCAGCGAGGTTCAAGGTTGGTTCCAATATTGGGGAATAATTATCGCAATTTACAAAGAGAAGCTTATTGGCGTACGTATCCAGGGGTGTTGCTTAGCGTGAGCTGGGGGTCCTTTTCCCCGAGGAGATCAACGATAGCGGATCTCAGCTCCGCCGCGGAGAAAGGTTTTGTGAGGTATGCGCTCGCACCGGCGTTCATCGCTTCTGTGCGGTCTTCCTTGAGGAATTTAGCGCTTGACATAATGACGGGTATCTTCGATAGACGTGGGTCCGCGCGGAATCTGCGGACGAGCGTCAGCCCGTCTACGTCGGGCATCATGATGTCCAGGATAATTAATATGGGGGTCATCGACTCCAACACTTCGAGTGCTTGGGCAGCATTGAAGGCCTTCCGAACTGGGTAGCCGAAGGTGGTGAGAATCTCAGCTACAACTTCACAGAAGGGCTGTTCATCGTCGATTACCAAGATCGTGCTGGCTGGCTCGTTCATACGCTTCGTTTCTCTCAGGTCAGGGTCAAGATTACTGTCTGTAAATAGGTTATCTGCACAGGTTAAGGCCTTTTCGGTACATAAATCAATGAGAAAGATGGGGTATGCGGATACCCCTTATCTTAGCAAGAAGTATGCCCGGCGGCTCGACGATAACAAATCTGCCTTGAACTGTCATCGGGCGCACAACACGCAAGCCAGATCCATGCCGCCGTATTCTGTGGATCCTCCTGCAGCACCCAACTCAATGCGGCCTCACCATTTTGAAGATCCCCTCGCTCCACGGCTTCAACGGCCAGGCTGAGGGCCTCCTCTACCGACGGAAAACCATCGGGATGAATTCTCGTTGCCATAAGTACCCGCTTTCAGGAATGGTATGAATGAAATCAACCCCATGTTAACACGCGACCGCCGTTGATGAAATTACAGGAACCTTACAATTCAGCGGTTAGAAAAGTTGGCTTGGCGCGAGATTGATTGGAGATTACACTATTCTCTATGGAAAGTCGTTTCACAATTATTGAGGGAGCTGGGTGAAGCTTCTCATTGAGCTCTATATCGTATTGCACATGCTCATGGGCGCACCGCTGGATGTGCTTGTTGACGCGCGTCACCCGCTCCCGCGCTGGTTTGACCCTGGTCCTCACGCTGATGCGGTTTCAGCGCTGGAAGACTTGATATCAGAGGCGAATGAAGCTGGTATTAAAGCCATTGTCTATTCCGGATATCGGAGCTACTCAAAACAAGGCACTACCGTGGAGCGTGAATGGAGAGAAAAACCTTCAACTGCCAGTTTCTATGTTGCGGCGCCGGGCTACAGCGAGCACCAGCTCGGGACCGCATTCGATCTCGTGTGGCCTGGATTGAAAGTCGAATACATCGATCCCAGGAATGAGCAGTTGTACGTCTGGCTCGAAGAAAATGCGCATCATTTCGGATTTGTCTTGAGCTATCCCTATAAGGAGATTGAGGGGTGGCCGTATAACAATCGATGGATGCCGCAGGTGACGGAGTTCATCCATGAACCATGGCATATCCGCTACGTCGGGATACCATTGGCGGAAGAAATCTTCGCGGCAGGGTATTTAGACCCCCAAAATACGGTTCTTCCGCAGGATTATTATCAACCTTGGACAGCTCCCAGTCCGTGAGTAATGCTGCGGACTAGCATTCAGTTGTTTTGCTGGTCACTCCGGTCGAACCCAGGAGACCAGTATTCTTGGGTTAGGATGCCCCCATAAATTCACGTATAATTAAGACATGGATACGAAAAAGCAATCGAAACCGCAGCTTATACTCGAAACCGAGAGACTCTCAGAGATATGCCGTAAGTTTAATGTATCTCAACTGAGACTTTTCGGTTCGTGCTCACGCGGCGAGGCGCGTACAAGTAGCGATGTTGATCTCCTGGTGGAGTTCGAAACACCCAAGAGTTTGATCCATCTAATCTCATTACAGAATATTTTGTCGAAAGAGTTTGGTAGTGAAGTCGATTTGCTTACGCGCGATTCGATAAGCCCATATCTGCGAGATCAAATATTGGAAGAGAGCGAGACGATCTATGTCAAAAGATGAGAAAGTCTAAATCAGGCATATTCAGGACTCGATCGAAAAGATCGAGTCTTATGTTTCTGGCGTAAACCGTGATGAATTCTTTGAGAAATCCATGATTCAAGATGCTGTAATAAGGCAATTAGAAATTGTTGGTGAAGCTGCGAAAAGGGTATCGGAATCAACATGGGCGAACGAACCGGAAATACCCTGGAACAGTATTGCAGGGATGAGAGATAAACTCATCCATGATTATTTTGGTGTGGATCTTTCCACGGTTTGGGAGACGGTTAAGGGGGATCTCGGTCCTCTTAAGGGTGCCGTTGGCCGCATGTTGGTTGAATAACTCCACTTCTCAATAGCAAATTGGGGCATCCTAACCCTTCGTTGCACCAGAAGAATACTGGGCTCAAAGCTGTTCTACGCTGTATTCCGTGGAAAGATGGTCTAGTAATCGGGCATGCCCTCCGTTCTAGATCCAGAGGTCAGGTGTAGGAAGAAAGGTTCGTTGCGCGGTTCGGTGCTTATGATACACTGGTTAGGTAAACCTAAGGGTATCGGAAGGAGACCGTATGGCTGAAGATGCCAAACGTGTCGTTTGTATTGAAGACGAACCAGAAATGATTGATCTTGTCCGGCTGATCCTCGGCCGGAAAGGGTTCGACGTCATCGGTGCAAATGGCGGGATAGAGGGATTGGAAACGGTTCAACGCGAACGTCCAGACCTCGTGCTTCTTGATTTGATGATGCCGGATATGGATGGTTGGGAAGTCTATCAACAAATGAAGGCAGACGACGACTTGCGCAATATCCCCGTCGTTGTCGTCACGGCGAAAGCCCAGTCCATCGACAAGGTATTAGGATTGCATATCGCCAAGGTGGATGATTACATCACCAAGCCGTTTGGTCCCCAAGAATTACTTGAGAGCGTGGAGAAGATCATCGGTGAGGTTAAGGTAGAATAAGCTCGTAGGCCGAGCATTTCCAGGGCGGCTTCGGCCGCCCTATTTTTATGTCAGGAGCAGGATGAAACGCTGGGTTCGAGTTCACAATCGTAGTCGTGGAAATTCACCCTTGGGTAGGGCGCGTTGGTGCGATTCGTTCTCCTGCCGCTTGCGTGGGTTGACATTCCGACGCGAGATCCCTGACGGTGAGGGGCTGATCTTGGTTGAAAGCAGCGAGGGGCGTGTGAATACCACGATCCACATGCTGTTCGTTTTTTTCTCGATCAGTGTGTTCTGGGTGAACGCTGATGGGCTGGTGGTAGACAAAACACTTGCCAAACCATGGGGCTTCTACGCGCCGAAGCATGCGGCTCAATTTATCCTAGAGGCTTCGCCCAGGATTCTTGACGAAGTGCAGATCGGGGATCAGTTGGAGTTTATCGATGAAGAGTAAGTATAAAATACTCCTGTTTCTCATCCTCGTCATGGTGCTCTTTCCGGCAGCCGCCGTTCAAGCACAGGGCGGGGGACCGACATATATTGTCGAACCTGGTGACACACTTTCGGGCATCGCCCGCCGCTTTGGCACCACCGTTGAGGCGATGGTTGCGGTCAATGGGATCGATGACCCATCTAAACTTTTCCCCGGTGAAGAACTGACGATCCCGGGCTTCGAAGACGTTGAAGGCGTCCTAACTTTGCAGGATGTCGGCTTCGGCGAAGATTTGGATAGCCTGAGCCTTCGTTACAATTTGTCGGCGGATGCGCTGGCCCGCCTTAATCGACTTGTCAGACCCGATCGAATCTACGTTGGGCAGTCGCTCATCGTCCCTGAACCCGCGGAAGATGCGATCCCAGCGGATGATGGCGGGGCATTTCTGCCGCAACCTGGGGAGACCAGGCTGGAAATCGCGGCCCGCGCGGGGATAAACCCATGGGAGCTACGGCGCTCCGCTTTAGCTCCGCTGCGTGTTTGGGTAATGCCCGGGAATCCACTGACCGATTCGATGGGATGGATGGTCTCGTTCCCTGAACCCATAACTTCAATTACGATCGAACCTCTCCCGGTTGTTCAAGGGCACACCGTCGTGCTTAAAACAGAAGTGAGTCACCCAATTTATCTTGAGGGTTCACTCGGAGACCATGAGCTTACATTCTTTCCGGCTGATGAAGGGGAAATGGTCGCTCTGCAAGGCATCCATGCTTTAGCCGAGCCGGGATTGATCGATCTTGAGCTGAGGATGGCGCCGTCTGAGGGGGAGGAGACCAGCTATGCGTTTATCCAACCGGTTATGGTCGAAGATGGTAATTATGGTTTTCAGTATATCGTTGGAGTCCCTGCAGAAACCGTCGATCTGGAAGTTATTCAGCCTGAAGAGGACTTCGTAGCGGAGCTCCTTGCACCGCTCACTCCCGATAAGCTATGGAACGGATCCTTTGACTATCCCTCTCGCTATTACACCGAAGAGTTCATCGCCGTTTTTGGGGACCGGCGTAATTACAATAATGGCGCCTTGATGTACTACCATACCGGAGTGGATTTCTATGGCATTAACATCCCTATCTATGCGCCGGCTCACGGGGTGGTCGTTTTTGCAGGACCACTTTTAATCAGGGGGAATGCGACCTATATTGACCACGGTTGGGGGGTGTATTCAGGATATTTCCATCAATCGGAGATGCTTGTTCAAGAAGGCGACATTGTTGAACGGGGGCAGGAGATCGGAATTGTAGGAACTACAGGGAGATCCACTGGCCCCCATCTGCATTGGGAGATCTGGGTTGGCGGGGTGCCAATTAATCCTCTGGACTGGGTTGACTCGGATTACCCCTGATCTTCATTTTCAGTTTCATCGACCAGGCGACCGCTGCGATAATCTTCCAGGCATTGTTGGGCTTCGCCAAGCATTTCCTCCGGCACGAGGATTTCCACCCGTGCCAGTCGACCCACACCAAAGCCGTAAATCGTTGTCGCAGCTTCGTGTGATAGGACAACTTCGATTTCTTGAGCTTCCAACATTCCTCGGATGATCTCGGCTTCGAGTAAACCTGAAACTGTTTCGGCGATCACAAAATTTTCCGTCATGATGCAATAACCTCTGGGTGTAGTATAATTGCCTAGAACGTCCCCGAGTAGGGCAATCTTTCTTTAATATGGCATCTGTGCAAAGTATTTCTTCTGAATCGTATTGGACCAGTTTCGAGGTCAAAGACGACGATATCGATTTCATCATCAACCTCCTGCTCGAGCGGGAGGTTCCTCTCACGTCTGATGAAATGGCGTCCGCACTGGTTGAGCAGCGTTTAGTCCAACTGGAGAAAGAGGCCCAAGAGGCAGAACAGACGGAACATCCCATTTACATCCCCGCAGAGACCTACAAAGTAGGACAATTCCTGGCATTCTCGCAGTTAGAGTTTGAAACAGGAGAAGTTGTGGGTGTGCGAGAGGGCAATAACCCGGACCTTGATTCCTTTTCTGTGATCAAGGTTGCTTTCGCAGGGGGCGGGTCAGAATCAGAATTCGCATCTGAACTGGCGGATCATATTCTGAACAACCCACCTGAGCCAGATCCTGAAACCGAAGAGCTGCGCAAGCCGGAAACGATAATGACCCGCTTTGGGGAATTCGTCATCACGGCTTTGGATGAGAGTTTAGACAAGGTAGATGACATCGTCAGTATCGCTGGCAAATGGTTCCCGAGCGCGCTTGTGGCTGAGATCACCGATGGTCACCTAAACCTTGCCGAGGCTGTTCTCGACGTCGAAGCTGGCGGCCCTTTGCCGACAGCGGACCTGCTTGAACATGTTGAACTGCCCGAGTCACTTTCTAAGGGGCTCGCGGAGTTTTCGCTTGATTACGCTCTGCAGGAAGATGAACGTTTCGATGAGGTCGGCCCAGCGGGCCAGGTTCTCTGGTTTTTACGACGGCTTGAACCCCCAGAGGTATTGTTTTCACCTCCGCGCCTGGAAAGCCAGGACAAAGCCATTGATTCATCCATCCTTACAGAAGAGCTGCAAGAGCTCATAACGAAGCTGGATGATGAAATGAGTGATCTACAAGCTCCGGAAGTCGCCCCGGATGATGTTACCGTCACGCTGATTTTCCCTCACTGGAGAGTGGGAGCACTTCCATTATCGGCTCGTCTTGAACCCCTTTTCCCTACGGCTTATGAGGCGCCAAGAATTCGATTCGTTCTTGTTGATGGGCACAGTGGGGAGAGATTCCCGGGATGGGTTGTCCGTGAGTATGGATATGTCTTCGGTTTGGAAGATTGGTATCGAGAATACAAGGTCCCAGCGGGAGGGCTTGTGCGCGTTCACCCCGGTGATGTACCTGGCGAAGTGGTCGTCGAAACGTTTGATCGACGCATGCGCAATGATTGGATCCGTACCGTAACGATCGCCGAGAATGGCCAGATAGGGTTCACGATGCTCAAGCAGCCGGTAGGGACGGCTTATGATGATTTGATGGTGATCGGGCTAATCGACACCCAGGCACTCGATGAAGTTTGGATGAAATCGCAGCATCAGCAGCACCCTCTCGATCGTACCGTAGCGCATGTATTTCGAGAGTTAGCCAAACTGACTCCACAAAGCGCTGTACACGCGCAGACGCTTTATGCTGCTGTGAATGTTATCCAACGGCAGCCCCCATCAACGATCTTTGCTGAGCTTGTCAAGCGTCCATATTTCCAACATGTCGGGGATCTGTACTGGCGGTTCGACGCGAATGCGTGGGGTTCGTCGTGACGAAAAAAACATCCTCCATCCTCGCCCGACAAACGTTGGACACAAAATACCACATTGATTTTGAGTATTGGGACAAGGCGGATAGGGACCTAAATATTTATCTTCGCAGCCATCTCTGCCCGGAGCATCAGGAAGTGTATGCGGATGTCGAGGCTGATACGCTGGTTGACAGTGTGAATCCCAAAACAGCGGAGGTCACCCGCGTCCTTGGAATTCAACATACGCTGATTTCTCACTGCGCTTTGCAACCGGATTATTTAACACCGAAGACATCTATGGTCAATGCTATCTTCCGGGTGTTCTTATCGAATGGAAACTCGCCCCTTACGCCCGAAGAGTTGGGTGAAAGCCTTAACCGCCCCGCACGGACGATCCTGCGAATGCTCTCAGGTGGGAGAGTCTACAAAGGAATTCGACCTCTGCTTGAGGATTGATCCCCGTCGATCTTTACAATACAATTGGAATCTGCCCCCGTAGCTCAATGGATAGAGCACCGGACTTCTAATCCGACGGTTCCGCGTTCGAATCGCGGCGGGGGCGCCTTCTTCTAGGACCGATACCACACAAAACCGCCCAATTAATCATCTTCACTAAATAACCAGCACAGGTCTTTATTCGTAACGAACTTCGAAGTTAATTCCCCGTTCAC
>JAUWFP010000287.1 GCA_030606845.1 Anaerolineales bacterium
CGCAACACTTCGTAAGTAAGGAAGCCGGGATCGCCTACCGTTATCACAGGCGCAGGTATACGCCAGAGTTTTTTTGGTTGTACTTGACTGAGAGCCCGCCGTTGGCGGGAATCAGGGTGGTACCACGGGAGTATTTTGCTCTCGTCCCTGTTCGGGACGGGAGCGCTTAGTTTTAATGGGATGCGGATCAGCTTTTATCGAGGGTCACTCGGTGTATCTGGAGAGAAGGGATTAATCGATGACGGAATTACTGTTCTACGGTGACTCGTATTTAAAGACCTTCACCGCTCAAGTTACAGGTGCCTCGGAGCATGGCATTTCCTTGGACCGAACCGCGTTTTACCCCGGCGGTGGGGGACAGCCCTGCGATTTCGGGGTATTTAAATCGGGGAACCAAACCCTGTCTGTGACACGAGTTCGCAAGGTCGATGGTGAGATCTGGCATGAAATTGATGGAGACCCACCCGAAACCGGCGCGGAGGTCGATGGTGAATTGGATTGGGAGCGACGCTTCCAGCTTATGCGTGTCCACACCGCGATGCACATCCTTTGCGGTGTGATATGGCGAGATTATGAAGCAAGCGTCACAGGCGGAAACATGCAACCCTTACGTGGGCGAATGGATTTTGAATTTGAGTCCATGCATAAGGAACTTGTCGCCGAGATCGAAGAGAAAATCAATGTTGAGGTCCATGCGGCTCGATTGGTTAAGACTGCAATTTTGCCGCGCGCTGAAGCCTTCCAGATCCCTGACCTGATTCGAACGAAAATTAATCTCCTGCCACCTATGATTCAAGAAGTTCGAGTGGTGGAAATCGAAGGGCTTGATCTCCAAGCCGACGGCGGGACCCATGTCGCCAATACTGAAGAAGTAGGTCAAATCCGCATCGTGGACTACAAGAGCAAAGGTGCGATCAATAAACGTTTGGTCATTGAGCTTGAACCGTGAGGTGTTAGATGTTTAAATCCGTAGACAACCAGGTAGATTTCATCGCGCTTGAAAAAGAAGTTTTAGCGTTTTGGGATGACATTCAAGCCTTCAAGAACCTCGTCGCACTGAGGTCAGACAGCCCGCGTTGGTCCTTCATTGACGGTCCGATCACAGCCAACAATCCCATGGGGGTTCATCATGGTTGGGGGCGGACATACAAGGATCTCTTCCATCGATTTAAAGCCATGCAGGGGTTTCGAACGCGATACCAGAATGGTTTCGATTGCCAGGGTTTATGGGTCGAGGTCAACGTCGAGCGGGAGATGGGTTTCAACAGCAAGCGCGAAATTGAAGAGTTCGGCCTCGATCGTTTTGTTAATTTGTGCAAGCAACAAGTCCTGAAATACTCTGCGGTGCAGACAGAACAGAGTATCCGCCTGGGGTTCTGGATGGATTGGAACGATCCCGACATGCTGCGCACCCTGCGAGATAAGATGGCGGAGGATCCGTCCGAGCAAATCACAGTGGAGGGACCGCATGGGCTGGTAACAGGCAGCGTTGAATCCATCGTTGGCCGTTTGGGCATGCCGGAATTAGGCGGATCCTATTTCACTTTTTCAGATGACAACAATTACACCATTTGGGCCACGCTCAAATCCTGCCACGACCGGGGATGGATTTTCAAAGGCCGTGACGTTATGCCGTGGTGCGTGCGTTGTGGCACAGGTTTGAGCCAGCATGAGATTGTGACCGAGGGATATAAAGAAATTGCCCACCCGAGTATCACGTTACGTTTTCCGCTCCGCGATCGAGAGCGTGAAAGCTTGCTCGTTTGGACGACTACGCCATGGACGCTCACGAGCAACGTCGCTGCTGCCGTTGGACCCGACCTGGATTATGTGAAGGTCCGGCAGGGCGATGATGTTTTCTATCTGAGTAGAGGGACACTGCATGTTTTGAAGGGCGACTATGAAATTGAAGCGGAGCTTAAAGGCCAAGAAATGGAAGGCTGGACGTATGATGGTCCGTTTGATGAGCTGCCCGTTCAAAAAGAACAAGGTGCTCCTGAAGCACACCGTGTGATCCTTTGGGATGAGGTGGGCGAAGACGAAGGGACTGGAATCGTCCACATCGCCCCGGGTTGCGGCGCCGAGGATTTCCAATTAAGCAAGGAACATGGCCTACCGGTGATTGCACCGCTAAACGGCGACGGTCTATTTCTCGATGGTTTTGATTGGCTTTCGGAGATGAACGTACAGAAGGTCGCTCAACCAATATTCGAAAATCTGACAGAAAAAGGCCTGACCTACAAGATCGAGGATTATACCCACCGCTACCCGGTCTGTTGGCGTTGCGGGGAAGAGCTAGTATTCCATCTCGTGGATGAATGGTTCATCAATATGGGCGATCAACTCGACAAGCCCTATGAACAGGTCACGGAAGAAGAGAAGTTGGACAACCTGCGTTACCAGATTATGGAGGTCGTGAAAGAAGACACAGCATGGCACCCATCCTTCGGGTTGGAGCGTGAGCTCGATTGGCTGCGGAATATGCATAACTGGATGATCTCGAAGAAGCGGTATTACGGGCTAGCACTGCCAATCTGGGAGTGCGAATCCTGTAAGCATTTCGAGGTAATCGGAAGTCGTGAGGAACTCGAAGAGAAAGCGGTTGAGGGCTGGGACGTTTTCGAGGGGCACACGCCGCACCGACCTTATATCGACGCTGTGAAGATTGAATGCAGTGAATGCGGCGCGGTTATCAAGCGCATCCCGGATGTTGGAAACCCCTGGTTGGATGCGGGGGTCGTGGCGATGAGTACGCTCCGCTACAACACCGATAGGAAGTATTGGTCGGAGTGGTATCCTGCCGACCTAATCAGCGAATCGTTCCCGGGGCAGTTCCGAAACTGGTTCTATAGTTTGCTGGCTTTGAGCACGATTCTCGAGCGGAAATCGCCTTTCAAACACGTGTTTACGTACGCGACACTGCTGGCCGAAGATGGGCAAGCGATGCACAAATCCTGGGGCAATATGATCGAGTTTAACCAAGCCGCCGACGCTATGGGCGTAGACGTCATGCGTTGGATCTACTGCAACCACAAACCTGAGAAGGATCTACTTTTTGGATTTGATACCGCGACTGAAGCCCGGCGGCAGTTCCTGATACCACTATGGAATGTATATGCTTTCTTCGTCACCTATGCCAATCTCGATGGGTGGACTCCTACCGACAGCGGTGATGTCCAGTTCAGTGTTATGGATCGTTGGATTCTCTCACGCTCGCTGCAGACGATCGATCAGGTCACACAGGCTCTTGAAGCTTTCGAGCCAGACCGTGCTGCGAAAGTGATCGGGAATTTCCTGGATGACTTGAGCAACTGGTATCTCCGGCGGAGCAGGCGCCGTTTCTGGGCGAAAACCGGCGTGAATAAAGCCTCGGATGCGGATAAACATGCAG
>JAUWFP010000230.1 GCA_030606845.1 Anaerolineales bacterium
CGGTTCGGGAAAATCGACGCTTTTGCTCCATTTGAACGGGATCCTGCGCGGTGAGGGGGAAGTCCATGTCTGTGGGAAAGAACTGACCGACGAAAGCCTGAGGCAAATTCGTGCCCTGGTCGGATTGGTGTTCCAGGACCCGGATGATCAACTCTTTTCACAGAGTGTCTATGAAGACGTGGCCTTCGGTCCGCTCTATATGGGGCTTCCAAAAGAGGAATTATCGCAGAAGGTGAGGCAGGCGCTTGAAGACGTTGGCATGGCGGGTTCGGAGGAGCGCGTGCCGCATCACCTCAGCGAAGGTGAGAAAAAACGTGTGGCTATTGCGACCGTCCTTTCAATGGATCCCGAGGTGTTGGTCTTAGATGAGCCCACGGCCGGACTCGATCCACGCGGGAGGCGTGAGTTGATTCAGCTTCTGCGCGGTTTGCCGCAAACGATGCTGGTTGCAACACACGATATGCGCATGGTGGCGGAGCTTTTTGAGCGAACCGTCATCATCGATGAAGGGAAGGTCGTCGGTGATGGACCAACGGCACAAATCCTAGCAGAACCTCACCTGCTGGAGCGGCATGGATTGGAAGCGCCGTAACATCGGGATCTCGCTCTATTGAAACCCTCCTACATCTAAGTTCGTTCCCTGGTTAGAAAACAAACCGGAAGCATCCTAGCAAGTGTTGAGATTCGAACTTGAGGTGGGGGACACCACTCGCGGTAAAATATCTGGGCGATGGAAAAATTTCACACACTGCTTCAAGATACTGTACGCTGGTCGCTGGTTGTGATCGGCGCAGCGATACTAGGCGGATTATGGATATGGATCTCGGCGGTGCCAGCCGAGGCAACCACGGGGGGATTGATCCCCAGCCCAAGGGAGGGGTTTCTAGCCCCCGACTTCACCCTCAAAAGCTTATCCGGTGACGAGATTTCACTTTCTGATATGCGCGGAAACGCGATTGTTTTAAACCTGTGGGCTTCCTGGTGTCCTCCCTGCCGGGCAGAAATGCCAGCATTGCAGCGGGTCTATCAGGAAAATCATGCGCGTGGGTTGGAAGTGCTGGCGGTTAACATGACAGCACAAGATAGCCTTGCTGATGTTGAAGCTTTCGTGCAGGAGTTCAACTTAACATTCCCCATTCTGCTTGACACCAGTGGAGAGGTCGGAAATGCCTACCTCATGCGCGCCTTGCCGACGACTTTCTTCATCGATCGGGAAGGAGTCATCCAGCGCGTGATCGTTGGAGGGCCGATGAGCGAAGTCACCCTGCAGAGCACCGTTGAGCAGCTGCTGGAGGACGTACCCTGATGTTCCCCATCCTTCAAATTGGACCGCTCGCAATTCAATTGCCCGGTTTGCTGCTCTTGGTGGGTTTGTGGATTGGAACCCAGATAGCCGAGCGTGAAACGGCACGTTACAAGCTAGATCCGGGGCTTATTAGCAATATGATCTTCATCGCTCTTGCCGCTGGGATTATTGGTGCTCGCTTAGGGTATGCGCTCAAATACCTTGATCTATATTTAAGTGAACCCCTGAACTTGCTGGCACTTAATCTGAATACACTCTCCACCATGGAGGGCGTCGTCGTTGGGCTCATTTCTGCAATGATTTATGCTCAACGTAAAGGGCTCTCTCTTCTCCCGACGCTTGATACGATTGCGCTGGGTGCGGCAGTTTTTGCGATCTTCGTTGCCCTGGCGCATCTCTCAAGCGGCGATGCGTTTGGTGCGCCGACCACAGCCCCCTGGGCGATTGAATTATGGGGTGCAGACAGACACCCCTCACAGATTTACGAGCTCCTCTTCGCCGCGGGCGTCACGCTGGTGATCCTGCAGGTCCGGAAAACAAGGTCCTTCCCGGGTTTTGCCTTCACCATGTTCGTCGCGCTTGCGGCTATTTCGCGGCTGTTTCTCGAAGGCTTTCGCGGGGATAGCTCGATTGTTTTCGGCAGCATACGCAGTGCGCAGCTCATCAGCTTTGCGGTGATGATCTTTGCATTGATTGCTCTTCACCTGCTATCCCGGAATAATAAAGAAAGGAAGGCACAAACACCCGCGTGAAGGGTTTCAATTCAACGCTCAATCAGTTTCCCAAAGGATTGAGATGTTGGTTGAGGATCTCCTGGCCGCGAGAGATTAAGCTGGCTTCAGCTTGTAGGTGGACTGTAAGGGAAAACCTCGGTTTTTTGAGCGATACTACATACAAGAACCATGGCATGAGAGAGCGCCTGACACCATATCTCAGCGTGAAGGAGATAAAGATGAGGTGGGAAGTTGGCGCACAGTACTCTAGCTAGTTGAGGATGTAATTGTGTACCAGATTGAATGGGGACACTTATTGCTAAAAGCTCTTTCAATAACAGCGCCGAAAATTGTTTCCGCGCTCGATCCTGCGTTCCTTCTCTTAGCATTGCCCCCGGTTGCATGGCTCTCGGATCGCTCTCGCCGCGATAAGAATAAATCACCAAACTCAGGTCAAAATCACGGAGGAGATAAGACGAATCGGGTCGCCTCTTTGGAGCGCGAGATCGAGAAGCTCAGATCCCTTCTAGTGATGACGGCGAATTTAAACGCAACGCTCAATTACGAGCGGGTGCTTGAGATGACACTTGACCTCGCCAATAGTGCGCTTGAGGGAGAGGGTGCGACCAAGTTAGTTAGTGTGTTGATGCTCTTCGAGGACGAGGAGCTATTTATTACCTCAGCACGAGGACTATCGGCCGCGGATTTACGTGTCACGTTACCGGGAGAGCGGGGCGTGGTGGGAGAAGCATTGGCTAGTGTGCAATCCCAGCTTTGCGTGAACCCAGGCCAGGATGTCGAACTGAAGCGGATCATCACCTTGCACAACTGCCGTGTCGCCGTTTGCATCCCACTTGTCGTCGGCCTGGACCTCTATGGTGCGCTGCTTTTCGCTCATCCGGATGAGGGGTATTTCAACCCGGAGCAGGTCGAGCTGTTAGATGCCATCGCACAACAGGCGATGGTCGCTTTGCAGAATGCTCGTCTATATAGCGATCTTGAGCAGGAGAAGGAGCGCATTGCCGAGATTCAGGAAAACACGCGCAACAAGCTTGCCCGCGATCTGCATGACGGGCCAACACAATCCATCGGCGCGATCGCAATGAGGGTGAACTTCGCCCGGCGCCTCCTCCAGCGCGAACCAACTCAAGCTGCTGAAGAACTCTTTAAAATTGAAGAACTTGCCCGCCGTACGACAAAAGAGATCCGGCAAATGCTCTTCACGCTCCGACCCCTTGTTCTTGAATCGGAAGGGTTGTTGGGAGCACTAGAGCAACTCTCTGAGAAGATGATGGAGAATCACAGCCAGAACGTAGTTGTCGAGGCTAAGAACGGAATTGTCGACGACCTGGAAGTCGGCAAGCAGGGCGTGATATTTTTCATCGTTGAAGAAGCCGTGAACAATGCCCGCAAGCATGCCAACGCAAAACATATCTGGATCCGATTGAAACGCCGGGGAGATAATTTGCATTTGGAAATCGAAGATGATGGCGTCGGCTTTAACGTTGAACAAGTCCAGGCCAACTATGAAAAACGCGGCAGCCTGGGAATGGTCAATCTGTATGAACGAGCCGAGCTTGTAAATGGGATCTTGAAAATCAATTCGCAACCAGGGCGCGGTACTCGCATCCTGGTAACCATCCCAGCCACAATAGAGGCGGCAGAGAAACTTCACCAGGCGGGATATGTAGCCTGATCCTTCCCCTTCAAATTCCCAACAAACTCCAATCTAAAAAAGCAAGCATGCCTGCTCTCGCGGGTATTGATATTTACGCATGCGGAGAGAGGGCAATATTCTAATGGCATACAAGAAACGCACCTCTGGATTTTCTGCAGAGGTGCGAATTTATCTTCGAAGGCTAGCGGAGAAATGTCAGGTGAGCACGTAATCCACGAGCTCCCGGCGCAAGCCTGGATTGCGCAGGCGGCGCAGAGCTTGGGCTTCAATCTGGCGCACACGCTCGCGGGTTATCCCCATCTTCTCGCCGATCTCTTTTAGGGTGTGGACTTCCCCGGCTTCAAGGCCATAACGCAAGCGCAGCACGAGCGCTTCTCGATGAGGCAGGGTTTCCAGCAGGTCCTGCACTCGTTCCTCCAAGATCTCTTGCAGGGTGATCTCTTCGGGTGCCTGGGCATCCTGATCCTCGATGAAATCCCCGATTACGGCGTCCCCTTCTTGTTCTGTTGGTTTCTCCAAGGAGAGAGGGCGCTGTGCTACGCGAAGCATGTAGTCAACATC
>JAUWFP010000010.1 GCA_030606845.1 Anaerolineales bacterium
GTAGTGGTCAATTCTTCGCCGTTGGATGGATATGAGGCATTCAGCCTCGAAACGCAGTGGAGTGACGTGTATGACGCCACTCCGCCGCACTAAATGCCTGATAAAAGTTTAACCATTTTGACTACACGAGGAAAGTCGTGAAGTGTCAATTCCAAACTGACCGACTTGCGATCGATTTACTGTAAAACCAAGAAGAGGTAATCGGTATCATGGAAGAAACGAAGAAGGCTATCACACTTCCGATTATTGGAATGACCTGCGCCAATTGCGTGGCTGCAGTCGAACGTAACCTGAATAAGCTCGACGGAGTCCAGTCTGCGAATGTCAATTTGGCTTCTGAGCGAGCGAGTGTGGAATTCGATCCCACCAAGGTGGATCAAAAGGGTATCATCGCCCGAATCAAACGAACAGGATATGACATCGCCCTCGGTGAAGCAGACTTCATTTTGAAACGTTTAGGTGACGTCAACGACGCACGCCGGTTGGAAGAAGCCCTGTTTGAAACCGAAGGCGTTGTCGGCGCTTCGGCGAATCTGGCTTCCGAGCGTGTACGCGTCCAATACATTCCAACCGTCGTGAGCCAGTCCGATCTTCGTAAAGTGATCCGCAACACGGGCTTTGAAGCACTCGAAACATCCGATCGAGTGGAGGATGTCGAACGTGCGGCACGAGAGAGGGAGATCAATCACCAGAAGCGATTGCTTACGGCAGGGCTGATTTTTACGATCCCCTTGTTCCTGCTCTCTATGGCCAGAGATTTTGGATTATTACCCGCGGGTCTCGCTGATGCGAACTGGCTCCCGTGGTTGATGTTCGCCCTGGCAACACCGGTTCAATTCTACGTGGGCTGGCAATACTACGATGGAGCCTACAAGGCGCTGCGCAACAAGTCAGCTAACATGGATGTTCTGATAGCTATGGGCTCCTCTGCTGCATACTTTTACTCAATTCCTGTGATGCTTGGCTTAATCGATGGGCATGTATACTTTGAAACTTCGGCAGTTATTATCACATTGATCGTTTTGGGGAAATTTCTGGAGGCGCGTGCGAAGGGCAGGACGAGCGAGGCCATCAAAAAACTTCTTGGTCTTCAAGCGAGGACAGCGCGCATTGTCCGCGATGGGCAGGAAATCGACATCCCCATTGAAGAAGTCGAGGTGGGCGACATCGTTGTCGTTCGCCCGGGCGAGAAGTTCCCTGTTGACGGCGTTGTGATCGAGGGTAAAACATCTGTCGATGAGTCGATGCTCACTGGCGAATCTCTACCGGTAGGAAAAGGACCTGGAGATACGGTCATCGGCGCTACGGTGAACAAGTTGGGTCGGGTCAAGTTCGAAGCGCTAAAAATCGGAAAGGATACGGCCCTGGCGCAGATCATACGCCTGGTCGAGGAAGCTCAGGGAAGCAAAGCGCCGATTCAACGCCTAGCAGACCAGGTCTCGTCGATCTTTGTTCCGGTTGTGATCGGTATTGCCTTGGCTACGTTTTTGGCATGGTATTACCTTGCTCCTCCTCCGACGGGTGACATCTCTATCTTTACCCGCGCCCTGATTAATACGGTGGCAGTCCTGGTTATTGCTTGCCCTTGTGCGATGGGCCTGGCTACGCCTACAGCAGTAATGGTGGGGACGGGCAAAGGCGCCAATACGGGGATTTTATTCAAATCCAGCGGGGCACTCGAGCGGGCGGGTAGTTTAACGACGGTCATCCTGGATAAGACGGGCACAATCACTCGCGGCCAACCTACGGTCACCGACATCATCGTGAATGGGTGGGATGGGAGCGAGAGAGATTTGCTCAAGCTCGTTGCCAGCGCTGAACGAGGTTCCGAACACCCACTTGGAGATGCTGTAGTTGAAGCGGCTTCAGATCAGGGGATTTCCTTAGATGAGCCGGATGGATTCAAAGCTATTGCCGGTCATGGAATAGTCGCCAGCGTTGGAGAGCGAGAGGTTGTCGTCGGTTCACCGAAGTTGCTCGCTGACCGTGGCATGGGAATCGATGGCCTCCAGGGGGAAATTGAGCGCTTGCGGTCGCAGGCGAAAACAGTCGTTGCTGTGGCAATTGATGGTGAGCCAGCAGGTATTTTGGGCATCGCCGATACGGTGAAAGACGGTTCGGTCGAAGCAATTGAAGACCTCCAAAACATGGGGCTGGAAGTTGTTATGATAACAGGCGACAATCTGCAAACTGCCCAGGCGATCGGTTCTTTGGTCGGTCTGCATTCACAAGATTCCCAGGGAAACAGCCTCATTCGCGCCGAAGTGCTTCCGGCGGAGAAAGCAGAAGTGGTTAGAGATCTTCAAAGCCAAGGAAAGATCGTTGCCATGGTCGGTGACGGAATCAATGACGCTCCAGCGCTAGCACAAGCGGATGTTGGGATTGCCATTGGAACCGGTACGGATGTGGCTATTGCCGCCGCTCCGATTACGCTTCTAAGCGGCGATCTGCGCGGCGTACCGCGAGCAATCACTCTATCTCGCAGAACTCTGCGTACCATCAAACAGAACCTATTTTGGGCGTTGATTTATAATGTACTCCTCATTCCGAGCGCAGCACTCGGTTTCCTGAATCCCATGTTTGCCGCCGGGGCTATGGCTTTCAGTTCGATATTCGTTGTCACAAACAGCCTCAGGTTGCGAGGTTTGAAGCTCACTTGATTGTTTGCTTCACCCGGTTGAGCGCAATTTAGATTTGCTACCTTGATCGTTGGGGGCGAAGGGGGTATGCTTCACACATTCATGACGAGCTGAAACTACAAGAAGGGGAATAACAGGGTGGAGGAGAAACGGATTCGATGGATCTCAGCGGCCTTACTTTAAGCCCATACTGGGTTGGCATTGCGACTCTTGCAGGATTGTTATCGTTCTTATCGCCCTGCGTCCTCGCTCTCGTACCAGCCTATATCGGCTATCTCGGCGGGCGAACTGTATCACCCTCGGGCGATGTTATCGCAAATCGCTGGACCACCTTCTCGCATGGGGTGGCCTTTGTCGTTGGTTTCAGCGTCGTATTCGTGCTGCTTGGCGCCGCCGCGTCTGCGATCGGTTTCATCTTATATAATCTGCGAACCTGGATTGCACGCATCGGTGGAGTGGTCGTGATTATCTTTGGACTTCATACGATGGGTGTGATCACCATCCCTTTCTTGAACTACGACACCCGGCGGCAGGTGCAGCCTAACCCCGGATTGGGCTACTTCTCATCAGCGCTGATGGGTGTTTTCTTCGCTGCTGGCTGGGCGCCGTGTGTTGGACCAGTCCTCGGCGCTGTGCTTACGTTGGCGATAAGCAGCGCTCGAATTCTCGAAGGGGTCATTCTCCTCAGCGCCTATTCGCTCGGCCTGGCGATCCCCTTTCTTCTGATTGCTTTGGGGATAGGACAAGCAGCGGAACTCATGCGTAAGTACAGCAACGTCGTTCGTTACATCTCCATCATCACCGGCGTTATCCTGGTCATTGTTGGCGTGTTACTGCTCACCGGTAAGCTCGAGCAGCTAGCGCGATTCGGATTCTTCGTCGACTTCGGCCTTTAAGTACAGCATGCGTTTGGGATCTTCCTCTCGCATTGCCGCATACATCCTGGTGGGCTTTGTCGTTGGGATCGCTTTTGCACTAGCCTTGTTTCTCGGCTTCCCAAGTGCAGAATCAGAAACTAGTATTGGTGTTTCATCAACCGCCGCGCCGGAATCGAATGAAACACCAGAAATTGGAACGGTAGTGAGCAAGATTGCACCAGAGATCGGTGCACAAGCTCCAGACTTCGCATTGCGTGATCTGGAGGGGAATGAAGTCCGCCTGAGCGACTACCGCGGAAGAACGGTGCTCCTGACCTTCTGGGCGACGTGGTGCGGTCCATGTCGTTTGGAGATGCCAACATTTGAAGGTCGCTATCAAGAGTTAAAGGACGATGGTTTCACCGTCCTGGGGTTAAATTACGACGAACCTGTTGAGGATGTAAGTGCTTTCCGTGACGAACTCGGGTTATCCTTTCCTCTCCTTCTCGACCCTGGCGGAAGTGTTCAACGGCTTTACAGAATCCGCGGCTATCCAACGAGTATCTTCGTTGATGCCCAGGGCGTGGTCCGTGTAGTCCACATAGGACTTATAACCGAGGGTCAACTACACGATTATCTGGTAGAACTTGGGTATTCCCTATGATACGTGTGACGCTTTTTACGAAAGACGATTGCAGCCTTTGTGAAGAGGTGAAGTCCTACCTGATCTCGCTTCAGAAGGAAATTCCGCATACCTTTCAAGAGGTGGACATCAATAGCGATCCGGCGCTTCTTAAGCGCTACCTCGAGCTTGTTCCTGTTGTCCAGATCGGCCCATACACTCTCGAGGCGCCCATCTCTGAGATCGATTTAAAAGTCGCATTAAATGCGGCAGAGGATGGGCATTCCAGCGTTGAGAAATCTTCGTCAATATCGAGAGAGCAAGGGGTCATAATGAATAAAGCACTCCTTTTCTTCTCTCGCCATTGGCTTGCCATCTTCAATCTGATCGTTCTTCTCTATGTCGGCTTACCCTTCGCTTCTCCATATCTAATAAAGGCGGGCATGACCACTCCTGCTCGTGTGATATACAAGGTCTATGGCCCTCTATGTCACCAGCTTCCTTTCCGCTCCTGGTTCCTCTTCGGAGAACAGCCTGTTTATCCCTTGGAAAGAGCAGGTTTGGATATGAAGAGCTATGAGGAAATCGCGGGTGTCGACTCTATTGATTTGCTGCGAGACCGCGCCTTCATTGGCTATGAGAGTGTGGGATATAAAGTCGCGCTTTGTCAGCGCGATGTAGCGATTTATGGGAGCATCTTTCTCGCGGGCGTAGCTTTCACCTTCTTCCGGCACAGGTTAAAACCGCTGCCGATATGGGCCTGGTTCATTATCGGCATCCTCCCGCTTGCACTGGATGGGGGATCCCAGTTGATTACATCTCTACCTTTTGTGCCCTTCCCATGGCGTGAGAGTACGCCTTTCTTCCGGACGCTCACAGGGATGCTTTTCGGCGTGGCGAATGTATGGATGGCGTATCCGTACGTAGAGGAAATTATGGTCGATACCCAAACCCTTGTGGCCGCAAAGCTTGCTGCCGCAGGTGAGATCAACTGATCGTCTTGAATCCCTGGAGAACTGCGGATAGGATCCTTGGAGACTAACAGCCTGCCGATGTCTTTCTGCTTGCCATGGTAGACTCACACAATGGTTCGCACACAGATTGAATCCCTGGTTTATTATCAATTTACGTCCCTGTTACAGCAGGATTTGATCCATGGTGTTTTCACGCGTCATGGCGGTGTGAGTCCTGATCCCTGGTATTCGCTCAACCTCGGTGGTACTGTTGGTGATGCGCCTGAAAAAGTGGCCGAGAATCACCAGCGGCTATTTTCCGCGTTGGACCGTCCAGTCAGTTCGGTTTTCGATGCCTGGCAAGTGCACTCTGCCAATGTAGTTGTCGCCGATGGACCACGCAACGACCGCCCTCATACCAAGGGAGACATCATCCTCACAGACGATCCCAGTGTGACCCTCCTCATGCGGTTCGCCGACTGTGTCCCTATTCTTCTTTACGATCCCCACCGCAGAGCGGTCGGCATTGCTCATGCAGGCTGGCTGGGAACGGTACGCCGGGCAGCAGAATTCGCTGTTCAGGCAATGGTGCAAACCTTCCAGTCTGATCCTACCGATATTCTAGCTGGGTTGGGACCTTCGATTGGACCGGACCATTACACGGTGGGGGCGGAAGTTGTCGACCAGATCGAGGCGAGCTTCGGACGGGGTGCCTCTCACCATCTCGATCGCAGAAATGGGAAGACATATCTGGACCTCTGGAGCGCAAATCGGGCATTGTTACAGGAGCAGGGGGTAGTTCAAATCGAAGAAGCCCAGATCTGCACAGCCTGCCATGTCAATGATTGGTACTCACATCGCAGTGAGGGAGGGAAGACGGGCCGGTTTGGGGCTGCGATCGCCGTGAGAGAATGACCCCAGATCGCATTTTGAGAGGTCAATTGTGGAACAACAAATTGATGCGAACCTGCGGCTTCTAAAAGAGCGGATTTCCGAAGCTGCTAAAAGAAGTGGAAGAGGGGCTGACGCGATCGAGTTGGTTGCCATAAGTAAGGGGCAGCCATCTTCAAGCGTGCGTGCTGCGTATCAGGCTGGACAAAGGGATTTTGGTGAGAACCGCGTTGCAGAAGCACGTGAGAAGCAGGTTGAACTCACCGATCTAAGCGAAATCCGCTGGCATATGGTGGGGCACATCCAGGGTCGCAAGGCGAAAGATGTCGCCCCACATTTCTTCATGGTGCACTCCATAGACCGTGTGAAGATCGCACAAAGGCTCGATCGCTTCTCTGCGGAATCTGGGCGGATCTTGCCTGTCTTGATCGAATGCAACACTTCGGGCGAGGCGTCGAAGACCGGCTGGCCGGCATGGCAGAAGGAGGCTTGGCCGGGCGCCCTCGAGGAACTCCAGATGATCCGCGATACTAAGAATCTGGCTGTTCGAGGTTTGATGACGATGGCGCCCTGGGCAGCGGACCCCGAGGTCCTTCATTCCACGTTTCAAGGTTTGCGGGCTTTCCGCGATTTCTTGGAAGAGAAACTCTTGACGGACCTGCCAGAGCTCTCGATGGGCATGACGGATGATTACGAGATCGCGATTGAAGAGGGGGCGACGATCGTACGTGTCGGAAGAGCGATCTTCGGTCCGCGCCATACTGATGCCTGATAGAGTTGCGGTAAAATAGTCTCTGAGGGAGAATCCCTCATTGTGTAAAGGTAACTGCTCAGGCATATCGTTCTTTGGACGGGAGGCTGGGTCATAATGGGAAATAGTGGCTTCGCCGTAATTACTTGGGTGGTCTAACTACTAAATCTATAGGAGTACCCTTGACGAGTCTAGCGAATGCAATCGTCATCATTACAAGAGCGTTCACATTAATCATCCTGGCTGATGTGCTGGTTGGATACTTTTTGGATGCGTTTCATCCAATTCGCCAATTCTTGGATTCGATTGTTCAACCATTTCTCGCGCCAATACGCAGGCTATTACCTTCTTCGGGAGGCCTTGATTTCAGCCCATTGGTTTTATTTTTTCTGGTTGAGATGGCCGGCAGGGTGTTAGTGGGGATACTCGTTTGAATCAACAGACAAAAAACAGGGAATTTAAACTCTCTAATGGGAAACGGGGTGCTGCACTTACCGTCCGCGTGACCCCACGATCCCGAAAGACTGAATTTGGAGGCATCCTGGAGGATGGAACGGTGCGGATTCGTGTCGCCGCACCGCCGGTGGAAGGGAAGGCTAATCGCGCCGTAATTGCCTTCTTGGCAAAGGCGCTGGGTACTCGGAAAAATAAAATCGAAATCGTTGCCGGAGAGCGTGGGCTGGACAAGATCATTTCGATCGATGGGACGTCTGCCGAAGAGGTTGAGAAGAAAATTCAAGCGCATCTCGATCGAAAGAGCAAGAAATAGCATCGAGATCGAACGTACATATCGCGGAGAAATTTGGGGTTGTCCAAAGAGGGCAGGCCCTTACATTCTTAATAATGTAGGGACGCACCCATGTGTGCGCACGTGAGGAGCGAGACTGAGCCGACACATGGGTTGGCCCCTACGCGTTCAGGGGGTTGTTTACTCCAATTGTCATTTCGAGTGAGCCGTGAAACGGCGACCGAGAAATCCCTAGGATGACACTATGACAGATCGAATGCTGGAGGAATCCATTTGCATTCACTCGAAAGAGCATCGTTATGAATTAAGCATCACATAAGGGATTTCTCGCTTCGCTCGAAATGACATTATTTATATGTAAAGCTACTCCATTTCGCATTTAAATAATCTGGGTCGACACAAAGATCGGCCCTTTTAAGTTAATCCGCGAATGTTAGGATCAGGTAGATCTGGACGGCATCGAGGAGCGAATTTCAACGCCTGATGCCCTGAGCTGCCAAAGCGCCTCGTACGCCGCGTCTCGTAAATGGGGTTCAGAGGAACTCAGTGCTTGAAAGAGTTCCATTGCCAGCTCTTCACCGCCGGCCCAGATGATGGCTTCAAGTGCAGCGATTTGCTCCTCCTCTGACCCTTTATTCAACGCTCGCCGCAACATCTCCAGCGCTGCCCGACCAGGAGCGACTGCTAATCCCTCTTTCTCTGCGAAGGCTTGAAGCCAGGGCAGTGTGGATAAATCATCGGTCGGAGGGAGGATTTTCCAAGGTGGGTTGCGGTGTCTCTCTAAGACTTCGGCTGCAGCGCCCCTTACGACCCACTGATCATCATCTAAATGAACTGCTTCGATGATCTCAATTGCCCATTCTTCTGGAACCCTGGCCAAACCAAAGACTGCGGCTCGGCGTGTGAGCAGGTTTTCCATCTCCATCGCGTCGCGCAGCATGGCATATCCTTCGTCTGGATTGCACGCCAGCGCCTCTGCCGCTGCGATTAGAACGCCCTCGTCGCTCTCAAGCAAGATATGCCCCAGACCCTCAAGCGCTTCATCTGTTCCTATGGATGCAAGGGCCAAGCATGCAGCCTGGCGTGAGTGCAAATTGCGCTTGGTTTTAATCGTCTGGATTAGAACTTTTGCTGAATCCTCGTCCCGCATACCTCCAAGACCCAGAGCGCCAAGGACTCTGCTGCCAGGTTTATCCGATTCGAGTAGGCGCCGGAAAAGCACCGCGACCGAATCTTCCTGCGCGGCGGAGAGAGCGTGGACCGTACGCAATCGGAGTCCATAGGGGCGATTTGGATCGGATACAAGAGCGGCCAGGCGACGCAGGACGTCCGCTCTCCATGGTGCTTTTTTCCGTGCTTCGGGCAGGCAGCGGGCTAATGCCAGAAGGGGAAGCTCCAGGGGATCATCCTTGATTTCTAAATAGCGCTCGCTAACGGTGGAGATATCCCCGACCGCAGCCAGGTACCCGAGCGTGAGGCTAGCTGGGCCCCAGTCGATTTCCAGTGAATCTGGAGCGGAACCGTTATCCGCAATTTCTCGAGCGGCGAGATATGCGCCTATGTTGGGTTGCGTGAAAGTTAAACGCTTCCCAGCATGACGAGTGAGAATTCCCGCTTCTACCATGCTGTTGATAGGTGTGCCGCGGCGTATTGAGCGATCGCTAAGAATCCCCGATTGGTTTTGGATCCAATTGAGGGCTGTCGTCATGGTTGACTTGATCTCACCCGCCGAGAGCATGCGCTCAACATAAGCTTCCATGCTGTCAATGATGCGGTCGCCACGCACGTCGCCGACGTAAGAAGCCCATGTTTGCAATGTGATTTCCAACGGAGACCAGCCCCGGAAAGTGTTCGTGAGCCACCCCGAGATCAAGGCAGGGTCGATATCCGCAAGCCGGCGCTTGGGCAGCAATGGGGCGATATGAGTCTGCCAGGCTTCAGCCCATTTACTCATGAAAACGTTTTGATCGTGCGCTGTCCACGGTGCAAGTTGAACGGGAACCAGGCCAGCCTGTACGAGACCGTCGTAATACATGACCGGTCCTGCGGCAACAATTAAATTTCCAGGGTATTTTTCCACCAAACGTTTAAGCCAGGTTGAGACAGAAGGGATTTCAGAGACAGTAAATTCGTCCAGCCCATCAAGAAGCAGAAGAGCTCGACCGCGTTTAAAATCACCCTGGAGTTGGCCCGGGAGTCGGGAGGCGGCAGCGCTGGATACAGAATCCTGGGCGGCGGTCACGATCGGCTTGAGAGGATCTTTTTCAGAAGATCGGTCGAGAACGAGAGCTGCCGCGTGTAGGAAAACCGGTGTTAACTCCGCGGCGGGTCCAACTTCTGGATCTCTGAGCGCGGAATGGATGGCGAGATATGCGAGCGCAGTCGTTTTGCCGGCTCCTGGCCATCCCGTAAGGAGGATGTTTGTTTTTGAGGATAAGGCATGTCCAATAGTGATGGTCGGTGCCTGATAGATGCCAGACAGGTAATTCCAATCGGGCAGGGTTGGCAAGATAGAAAGTGTATTTTCAGGAACAGTCCCCTCTTTCTCTGAATCCTGTGTGATAGGTGGAGCAAGTAACCGCGGAGGAACGAGGATTTCATCGAGGGAGAAGATCGCCCGGGCAACGTGCATCGATTGGGCTCTAGCGATGAGGTCTGATCGATATCGATCGGCCGAAACCCTTTTGCGCCTACTTCCTTTTTCTTGAGAACGCCCCTCGAACCAACCGGCAATTTCATTTCGAATGGGTCCTAACTTGAAGTAAATGAAAGCTCCGAATAACCCGAGCAGGATGCCGAAGATGAATTCGCCATAGTCGAAGAAATTGCCAAACAATCTAATGTATAAATTACGAATGATATTTATCATCGAGTGTCATCCTGCATAGAGTATGCGACCGCATTGATCACAATATACCAGCGTGTTACCCCCGCGGATCTCCTGTTCTTTTGACCTTGCAAGGTCCACGCCACAAACGCCGCAGTTGCCGCTAGTGAGGAGAGCCAGCGCGATCCCGTCGAAACGGCGTCGGAATTTATCGTAGGTTTCAAGGTCCTCGGCGCTGATGTTGCTGAGCGCTGCTTCCCTTTCAGTTGTGGTGCGTTCAATCGTAGAGAGCAGATCAAGGCGATCTGCCGTCATAAGTTCGTTCTCGCCGCTTTTTCTGGCGACAAGTTCAGTCATCTTTTGACTGGCTTGAGCGTGCTTGAGTTCGGCTTCTTCGAGGGCGACCATTTCCTCAAGCAGGCGGTCCTCCAATGTGTCGAGGTAGCGTTTCAGCGATTCGGATTCTAGCTGCAAGTCTTCGAGCTCTTTTGGGTTGGTGACGCTGCCGCCGTACAGCGCTTTCTGTGTATTCTCGATCTTTGCGCGTTGCGATTCGACCTCGTGATCGGCCTTTGCGTTCGCCGCTCGTGCTTCTGCCAATTGTTCTTCCTTGCCTTCGCAATCTGCGCGCGCCGTTGTGACCTCCTCATCATCCGCCAGCAGCACGTCAATTTCTGCGATGCGTTCGTGGCTGCGGCTTATTTGGAGGTCCAACTCTTGTAATCGGAATAAACTTGAGACCCGGCTCATAGTGCGATTATAGATGTTTCACGGTTGTCACCGCAAGGTACGGATGGCATACTGCACAAGCTCGACGTACAATGTTTGGCAATGAAGATGCCCAAATCATGGAAAGGCGCCGCCGGCTGGGTCATAGCTGCGCTGACGCTCAGCTTGATCCCAATGATTATCGCCAATTCAACCGCTCCTTCGGGGACGGTCTTCACGGGGTTCCTGCTGAACCCGCTCGACGGTTTCTCCTATCTCGCTAAAATGAAGCAGGGTGCAGACGGCTCCTGGTTGTTCTCCCTGCCGTACGCTGCGGAGCCAGGACCAGGCACATTCCTTTTTGTCTATCATCTGTTCCTTGGCCATCTCTCACGCTGGACCGGAATCCCAACGATCCTTGTCTTTCACGCTGCCAGGATTATCGCCGCTGCCCTGATGTTCCTGCTCGTTTATGTGTTATTTCAAGCAACGCTCCCGGAGAGAAGTGCGAGGCGCAGCGCGCTCCTAATCACCCTCTTTGGGTCAGGTCTGGGTTGGCTGACAGCTCCGCTGCTTAATCTGCAGCCCAGCGATCTCATGATCCCCGAATCTATTCCCTTTCTCATCGCCTACGGAAATGCCCATTTCCCACTTGCCGCGGCCGCACTCCTGGGAGGGATTCTGGTCATTCTCCTGCTGCAAGATTGGCCCGGACTACGTCTGGCACTTGCTCTTCTGTGCGGTACGATCATCGGGGCGGTGCTGCCTTTCTCCGCGCTGAGCCTTTTCGCGGCAGGTTTCACCTGGTACTTCTGGGAAGCGACACTCCATTTTCGGAAGAACGGTGCGAGTGCATTAAAGCAATGGTGGTTTCCCAATCTCGCTCCGATCCTGGGGTTGGTGGCCGGAGCGGCTCCATGGCTCCTCTATGATTTCTGGGTCAGCCGGGTACATCCGGTGATTTCAGCCTGGAATCTCCAGAACCAGACGCTCTCCCCGCCGCCTCTGAATTACATCTTAGGATATGGTTTGGTCTTGATCCTGGCGGTTGTTGGAATCTGGCGCACGAAACCCGCACAAACGAAAGAAGGGCGCCTGCTGTTAGCATGGCTTGTGAGCGGTGTAATCCTGCTTTACATACCAGTCCCATTTCAGAGGCGCTTATCGCTCGGCCTCTTCTTCCCAATGGCCGCGTTAGCGGGGCTCGGATGGTACTCACTCACTGCGAAGCTTTCCCGATCTCGTCTCCTAACCGTGATCCTCATTCTGCTCGTCATGCCCTCTAATCTGCTCGTTGTATCGGCCGGGATGCTCGGTGTGACACAGGGCAGGCCCGCTGTAATTCATTTCGAGGATGAACTAACCGCGTACCGATGGGCGGCGGATAACCTACCACAGGGGTCGCTTATTCTGGCGGCGCCGACAACGGGAAATCGCATACCGGCGTTCGCCTTTTTGCGCGTTCTCTATGGTCATCCCTTCGAGACGCCGGATGCGGATGCTCAAAAACAGAAGGTGGAAGAACTTTTCAACACGGGTGGGTCTGCAACTTCAGGCGTGCAAACGCTGATCGAGGCTGGGATTGAGTACGTCTTCTACGGTCCACGCGAGCAGGAAATCGGGAATCCTGCATGGCTTGCGGAACTCGAACTGATTGGTGAATTTGGGGAGGTTCGACTCTACAAGGTGAATTCTCAATGAGCACTCGAACGCGTGAGTGGTTGCTGGCCCTTCTCGTGATGGCAGTTGCCGGCGCGTTATGGATCCTACCGCTCACATTGCGGCCTCAGCATGTGCCGTTCTGGCCGGGCGCGGGTTTCAGCGATCTGCTGATTTCTCACTGGCCGAATGCCGTCTGGATCCAGCAATCGATCGCTGAGTGGGGGCAGATCCCCCTCTGGAACCCAAACATCCTATCCGGCATTCCTTTCGCGGCGGACCCGCTTTCCGGTCTCTGGTACCTTCCAAATTGGTTGGCGGTGGCTTTTCCGGGGGCGATCGCTTTCAATGCCCTCTTCTGGTTGCATCTAACCTGGGCGGGTTTAGGGGCCTGGGCGCTCGCCCGAGAGGAGGGGTTGAGCAAGTGGGGGGCTGTACTCGCGGGCATCGTGTTTGGAGGCGCGCCGAAGTTCGTCGCCCACATCGCGCTCGGGCATGTCGGGCTGGTTAGCGCGGTTAGCTGGACACCCTGGGTTCTCCTTCTTACGGCAAAGACCCTGCGTCAGATCCGGACCGGGCAAAGCTGGCTGAAATGGAGCGCCCTGACAGGGGCGGTTCTGGGCATCGTTTTCCGTGCTGATCCGCGTTGGTCGATCCCTTTGATCGGGTTTGCTGCGGCGTATGGGGCGCGCAACACGCTTCGCGAGCGGCAGACTGAATGGAAGAACTTGCGCAGGATCGTGCTCGCTGGAGTGGTGGCAGGCGCATTTGCGGCAGCGATCGCCGCATGTTTGGGGCTGCCACTGTGGGAATTCCTGCGGTTATCCACTCGTAGCGGGATCAGTGCGAACGAACGGGCAATTTTCTCGCTCCCGCTTGAAGGGCTGTTAGGGACAATCTCAATTCTGGACGGGACGCCCGAGTGGCTGGCGTATTTCGGGGCAAGCGTTCTAGTCATCTCCGCCCTCTCAATGTTCAATCGCGACCGTCGCCCCTGGTTCTGGATCGGCGTATCGTTTTTCTCAACCATCCTCGCGCTGGGACCTGCAACTCCGTTTTATCATCTTATAAGCGTCATCCCTGGGGCGGATGTTCTACGCGTACCTGCCCGTTTCCTATTTGTTAGCGCGCTCGGGTGGGCCTTCCTCGCCGGCTACGGTCTCGATACTTTGGTTTCCAACAAGGACGAAATAAAAACCAGAGGCGTGAAGATCTGGCTGTTTGCGACAACGAGTCTCATCCTGGCTGTAAACATTGCGATAGGGATCATCGGCGGGGTGAACTCCATTCGTCAATTTGGACCCATGATCGCTGCTATCCTTGTTTTCGCTCTGATAAGCATCTTCATCGCCGACCGAATCTCTCTGCAGAGAATCATTCCCCTGATTCTCGGGGTTATTGTCGTCGATCTTCTCTGGGTTAATGCCGGACTCCTCCAGCCGAAGTCGACGGAAGAAATCCTTTCCGACCGTTCCGGATTGACTAGCTTTCTGCAATCGGATCATGGTACCTCCCGTGTTTTTTCCCCCTCTTACAGTGTGCCCCAACCTCAGGCTGTATTAAACGGGGTGGAACTCGCCGATGGAGTCAACCCGCTGCAGCTTTCAGCCTATCGCCATTACATGGAAACCGCTGTGGGGCTTGATGCTGGAGCCTATGATGTTACCTTGCCATCCTTCCCGGATGGTAATCCCAGCACTCCGTGGGGTTTCCAGGCGGAAGGGGTAGCGCTCGGTCGGCTGAACGTCGAATGGATCGCCTCTGACTATCCCCTCGAGGATGACTCGCTCACCTCGTTCGAGAGTATCGACGGTGTCTATCTTTACCGGCTCGAGGGATCGCGAACCAGGTCCTGGATGGAGATTGGGAGTTCGGAGAACGATCTAGGTTGGCAGCCGATCACGATCACGCAGTGGACACCGAATTGGATCCGGCTGGAGGCGGCTGGCCCGGGGGTCCTTGTATTGAGTGAGGTAGCCTACCCTGGTTGGCGAGTGCTCGTCGACGGAGAACCGTCTACGCTCATCACGGTGGATGGCTTATTTCGAGCCGTTGAATTAGTTCCAGGAGAACACGAGGTCATCTTCCAGTTCTATCCGACAACCCTCATCGTTGGGATTGCGATTTCCGGCGTTGGATTGCTTCTCCTGTTATATCTATGGTTCAGACGATGAAGAGACACGAACGGCTCTGGTGCTTGTGGTATGGGGTGATCCTGGCCGGGATTACAACGCTTCCTTATCTGATGGGGATGGCTGTTGAGGGGGATGAATGGCTTTTCACAGGTTTTGTCTTCGGTGTTGAAGATGGGAATTCCTACATTGCCAAAATGCTCCTGGGTCAAATAGGGGATTGGTTGTTCCGCACCCCGTATAGCACAGAAATCCAAAATGGCGTACTTGCCTTTCTCCCTTACCTGCTGCTTGGAAAATTAGCTGCCCCTCCTGAAGTGCACATTCAACTCGTCGTGCTGTTTCACATCTTTCGGGTGCTCAGCATACCCTTCACCGTGTGGGTGATTTACCAATTTATCAGCAATTATATCGAGGATCTGCGCTGGCGTAGGTGGGCGACGATCCTGGCAACGATCGGCGGTGGATTGGGGTGGCTTATCCTCGCAGCGGGTGGGAGCGGTTGGCTGGGGAGTCTGCCGCTGGAATGGATCTCACCTGAATCGTTTGGCTTTCTCGCAATTTACGGATTGCCGCATCTAGTCCTCGCCCGCGGTCTGCTTTTCCTGGCAATGGTCCTTTTCCTGCGCGCTGAAGACAACCCAAAGTGGTCATGGCTTGCTGGATGCGTGATTTTGCTGCTCCTTCTGGTCCAGCCGTTATCCGTGCTCACACTCGCCGCTGTGATTGGAGCATATAATCTTCTGGTCCTTATTTTTAGCCTGCTGCAGAGAGAACCACAGATCTACCGGCCTCTCTTTTTCAACACTTTACGAATGATGGTTCTGCCGCTGCCGTTATTTGCTTACTTCGTAGTTTCCTTCTCGACCGACCCCTTTTTAACGGCGTGGACAGGACAGAACCAGATTCTCTCACCACATCCAGTTCATTATCTGCTGGCGTATGGCTTGATGATCCCATTCTTGATTGTGCCTTTCCGCAAGAGAGTATGGAAGACCCGCCCTCAATGGCTCCTGCCGATTGGATGGCTGGCCGCAGGGCTCTTGTTGGCATACTTCCCCTATAACCTGCAGCGCCGCCTCCCGGAGGGGATCTGGGTGGCGATTGTTACGCTCGCCGCGCTGGGGATGGCGGAGTTGTGGCGACGCCGCCCATGGGGCAAGATGTTCGTGCGTTTCTCTATAGCGGGTGCCCTTATTTCGAGCGCTCTTCTCCTGATCGGCGGTCTGCAAGCTGCCGCCAGTCCGGATCTGCCCATGTTTAGACCCGATGGGGAGGTGAGAGCCTTCCAGGAATTGGAGAGGATCTCGCCGCAGAATAGCATCGTCCTGGCATCCTATAGCTCTGGAAATGCGCTGCCGGCGTGGGTCTCCGTGAGGGTCCTTGTTGGGCATGGCCCGGAAAGTGCCAATTTGGATGAGAACTTACCCGTTGTTTCAGCGTTCTTCGATGATGGGTGGGACGCGATTCAGCGCGAGAATTTCTTGAAAGAGAAACAGGTTGACTTCATCTTCTATGGACCTTTCGAGAGGGAGTTGGGGGAGTGGGATCCTGATTCCTCATCCACGTTGACCCTTCGTTACGATGAGAACGGATATCGAATTTACGAGGTTTCATTATCACCGTGAAAATCCAGCGCAATCATCTCGTTTGGATATTGATCGCCATCGGACCGATCCTGCTCTTTGGACCGATGCTCGTCAGAGGTGAAGTCCTGTACTGGGGCACACCAATGCTCCAGTTCGTTCCCTGGCATCAGTTTGCGCTTGAGGTGCTCAAGTCGGGCCACCTTCCGCTCTGGAATCCACTGCTCGGGATGGGCGCTCCGCTGCTTGCGAATTATCAGTCCGCTCTACTTTACCCACCGAATTTAACCCTCTTCATCTTCGGACCGGCGTACGGGCATGGCGTTCTCGTTACGCTTCATCTGATTTGGGCGGGAATTGGAATGGCTCTGCTCGTGCGCAGGCTCGGATTGGGAAGCCTTTCTCAGCTCATCGCTGGTTTGAGTTACAGCCTCTCGGGCTACCTGGTTGCCAGGACCTGGTTCATCAGCATTAATCACGCTGCGGCATGGCTGCCCTGGATCATCTTCGCCACGGATAGACTCGTTGAGTCTGTACCCCGCAAGAATCTCCGCCAATTTTATTCCTCGGTCTTTCTTTTAGCGGTTACTTTTAGTTTCCAGTGGTTGGCTGGACATGCCCAGACGGCCTGGTACAGCTTATGTCTGAGTGCAGCCTGGCTTCTCTGGCGCACAATTTCTCTTGATACCTGGCGAGATCGACTTCGAACTGCGTCTGCGTACTTATTGGCCGGAGTCCTGGGTTTCGTTTTAACTGCTGCTCAATTGCTTCCAACTTTAGAATATTTGCTGAATACGGCGCGGGCGACAACCGTGGACCCTGAATTGGCGATGACGTACTCGTTTTGGCCGTGGCGCGCTCTCGGCCTGCTGTTGCCTGACCTATTCGGGAATCCCTCCAGGGGGAATTACTGGGGGTATGCGAATTTCTGGGAGGATGCGATCTACATTGGCGTCATCACGCTGATTTTGGCGATACTCGGGATCGTGTCTAGCCTGCGAGGCAAGGGTTCACACCCCACTTTGGGGAGGTTCCTCACTTTTATTTCCGTCATAACCGTGATCCTCGCCTTGGGCGCGAACACGCCTGTCTTCCCATTCCTCTTCGATCATGTACCTACCTTTGACTTGTTTCATGCACCTGCCCGCTGGAATCTGCTCCTGGTTTTCTCGCTCGCCCTCCTAGCCGCGATAGGTGCGGATCAATGGCGAACGCCTTCTGGAAGAGCACTCTACTGGATCCGCCTTGGGACAGCGGGTGCGGCAGTTGTGGGTCTGGCGGGATATTTTGGAGCACGCTGGTTAGGAGGCGTTGAGCCTACTTTTGTTCGTGCCCTTGCGATTGCCGGTGTCGGCCTGGCATTTGCCGGAGCGCTTACGCTATTCGTCGATAAATCGCGGACGAGATTAACCATGCTTCTTGTCGGGGGATTCCTGCTGATTGACTTGCTCATCGCCGGAAGCGGTTTGAACCCATCAATTTCGCAGGAAGTATATGATGGAGAAGCAGCAACCGTCGCCACGTTTGGCCGTACCCATCGCTTATATATGACCACTGATCTGGAGTATGCGCTGAAATTCTCTCAAACCCACCGCTTCGACACATTTGACCCGGGTATTGACTGGCGGGTCGTCCGTGATATCGGCTTACCGAATACGACGATGCTTGACCACGTACCCTCGGCGAATAACTTCGACCCCTTTGTTCCCGATCGGTATACGACATGGGTGGATGTTCTTGACACGCTACCATCGGCGGATCAGCAGCGTCTTTTCCAATTGATGGATGTCGCCTGGCTGGCTTCTGAAGTGTCTGGGGATCTACAAGCGGTTCGCTACGAACCCATCGAGGGCTCAACCCGGGTTAGGTTGATCGCGAATGCTGTTTCTGTCTCAAGCGCTGAAGATGCGCTTCAACTAGTTATCAACCCCTCCTTCAACCTGGATGACCAAGTCGTCCTAGAAACAAGCTCCGCATCCCTCCCTCAAGGGGAGCGCGGCGGTTCCTATGACATCCTTGACGGGCAGGATCCGAATCGGGTTGAGATCGAAGTAACGACGTCAGGCGGGGCCTGGCTTGTCCTTTCGGATGTTATGGTTCCGGGTTGGCGCGTTCGTGTGGATGGCGCAGAGGCTGAGCTCTTCCAAGCAGATTATTTATTCCGTGGAGTATGGGTGCCGCAAGGGACTCATACAGTGGACTTCTATTACCAACCAAGCTCATTCTGGCTAGGTGCAGCAGTGAGCCTTCCCGCCTGGATTCTCGCATTGTTTCTCTTCATACGATGGCGCGACGAGTAAAAACCTTCTGGCCTGCGGCCCTCACCCTCGTCGTTTCCAGCGCCTACATCCTATGGCGCCTGACCTCTGTTAATATGGACGCCGCTGCTTTGGCGGAGATCGGTACTCGTTACGCCGATGTCGATCCGGATGGAACCCCTGGTTACGACGGGCAATTCGCTTTATATGTCGCCCGCGACCCACATCCACAGAGCGTCGCCGAGCATCTTGATGTTCCTGCGTATCGTTATCAACGAATCCTCTACCCGATCCTGGCTCGCTCAGTTGTTGGAGGCAACTCGACTCTCATCCCCTGGTCTCTTTTACTTGTAAATCTTTTCGCGCTTGTTGCGGCTACCGGGCTGCTTTCCTCATTCATCGTCGAGCGGGGCTACCCCGCGCACTACGCGTTGATTTATGGATTGTGGGTGGGACTTGTCGCCGCGGTGGGGTTAGATCTTCATGAACCTCTAGCATATGGGTTGGTGGTCCTGGGGTGGTTCTGGCGCTTTCGAAATCGACCTGTCCTGGGGGCAGTTGCCTTGAGTTTGGCGCTTTTTGCAAAAGAGACGACTGTTCTTTTTTGGATCGCAGCTTTGATCAGTGATCTTGTACAGCGCAGGTCGAAATCGTCCACATGGACATTGATCGCGGGGGGAGCGCTGTTTGCACTCTGGCAAGCTTGGTTATGGTGGACGTTCGGGTCGCCGGGGATCGGCAGTGGCGGGGATATGGCAACGGGGTTTGAGTGGATCCCGTTCATGGGATTGCTGCGCGTTGGTACAGAAAGTCTTCCAGCGCTGGCTTTATTCCTGGTTATCCTCGGTCCATCGATAGTATTTCCAACGATCTGGGGTGTAGTCAGCTCGGTGAAAGTTCTCTGGGAAGGGGCAAAAGACGCGACAGCAATGGCGTTGTTCACAAACAGCCTGGTCCTTCTTTTTATCCCCTACTCAACTTTCAGAGAACCATTGGGCATCGTTCGTATGGCGACCGGCCTTGTATTGGCAGTCGTCCTTTTCGCGGTACAGTATAAGCGCAAGAAAACATTGAACTACGCGATGTTCTGGATCGCAATGCTTGTAATGCTGCTTAACTCATAAACTTGATAATCGTATGTTTAACGCCAGCGACGACGGATGCTGGCCAGCATTTTCAAGAACAAGATAAAATCGATAACGCCTTTTGCTTACGGCTCATCTTCTTAATATCGCAGAGGAGAATTCATGGCTGAGATACAAGATATCACCAATCAACTGCTCGAGAACGTCGAAAAAGTAATCGTGGGGAAAACGAACGCGATCCGCTTGACGATCACAGGGCTGCTCTGCCAGGGGCATATCCTCATTGAGGATGTTCCGGGGACGGGGAAGACGATGCTTGCTAAAAGCATAGCCCGATCGATTGGCGGCACATTCAACCGCATCCAATTCACCCCTGATATGCTTCCAAGCGATGTGACCGGCGTTTCAATCTTCAATCAGAAAACAAACGAATTTGAATACCGTCAGGGACCGATCGTGGCTCAGATCGTACTCACAGATGAAATCAACCGAGCCACGCCAAAAACACAAGCCGCATTGCTGGAGGCGATGGAGGAGCATCAGGTCACGGTGGATGGGAAAACTCACCCTTTACCGGAGCCCTTCCTTGTTCTGGCTACGCAGAACCCGATTGAATATGAGGGGACGTTTCCACTTCCCGAAGCCCAGATGGATCGCTTCCTCTTGCGCATCAGCCTGGGATACCCGTCAAAAACTTATGAGGTGCAAATGCTGACAGATCAGCAGCTTCACCACCCAATCGAAGATCTGGAGCAGGTGATCGACATTGCCGACTTGCTGAAGGTGCAGGATGCTGTGAGGAGCATAACGGTTACAGACGAGATCAAGCGCTACATTGTGGATTTGGTTGAAACGACTCGAGCGCACGGGGAAATTTATCTCGGTGCAAGCCCACGTGGTAGCCTGGCGCTGTTCCGTACGTCACAGGCACGGGCAGCGATCCTGGGTAGAGAATATGTTCTGCCGGATGACGTTAAGGCATTAGCTGTCCCCGCGCTCGCACACCGTTTGATTGTCGGCTCGGCTGCACGCATCCGTGAGGTCGACGCAGTGGATGTTATTGAGGAAGTACTCGAGAAGGTCCCTGTGCCCGGAGGTGAGGTTGGCTGATGTTTTCGCGTGCACGCGTTATCCTCGCTCTTTTCATCCTCAGCCTTGTAGGGGCCAGGGTTACCGGGCGAGACCTTTTCTATAGCCTGACATACCTCTGGGGAGGTTTGCTTGTTGTTGCCTTTCTCTGGTCGTGGACAACATTGCGCGGTGTGACAATTATCCGTGAGCCGCGCTCAAATCGCTCCCAGGTAGGTCAGCTTTTTATTGAGCGTTTCACGCTTTCCAATCTAAGTCGCATCGCCAAGATATGGGTGGAAACGAAGGATACCTCCGACCTTCCTGGTTTCAGAGTTACCACACTGGCGATCGGATTGGGATTGGGAGACTCCTCTGATGTCGGCGCGCATCAAGCGGTAACCGTGGCTGCCGGGTTTGGAAGAGGGCAAACCAGACGCTGGTTGACGAGGACACTTTGCACACGCCGGGGCCGCTACCGCTTAGGACCCATGACGCTGCGTTCAAGTGATCCTTTCGGGATCTTCCCGCGCGTGCGCGAGATCCCCGCTGTCCATCACGTTGTTGTATTGCCGATGACGGTGCCGCTCGAGGGATTCCCCCTCCCGAGTGGGCGACTGCCCGGGGGTGAAGCGCTGAGGCGCCGTACGCATCAGATCACGCCGAACGCAGCAGGCGTGCGCGATTATGTGCCCGGCGACAGCTTTAGCCGCATCCACTGGCGTTCAACAGCACGGCTACAGAAATTAATCGTTAAGGAATTTGAACTCGATCCATTGGCAGAAATCTGGATTATTCTTGATTCCGCGCAGACCCCGCACTTCGAACTTCGACAGTCTGACGAGCGTGCTAAGGTAAAGGAAGATGGCGCATTTCAACTTCCACCTTCCACCATCGAGTATGGAGTGACAGCTGCTGCCTCACTGGCAATGCATTTCTTGCAGCTCAATCGGGCTGTGGGATTTATCAGTTATGGTGCGGCACGCCAGGTAATCCAGCCAGAACCTGGCGAGGCACAGCGCTTACGATTGCTTGAATCATTGGCAGTTCTGAATGCTGTAGGTGATAGATCTCTGCAAGATGTGATCAAAATTGAAGGCCCAAGAATCCCTCAGGGATCCACCGCGATTTTCATTACACCATCGGTCGACACTGACATGCTCGCAGGAATCCGCAGACTGCGGCATACTGGCCGTCAGCCTATGTTGGTGTTGCTTGACGCCGCCAGTTTCGGTGGACCCGAAGGATCGCACATCATCGCTGAGGCCGCACGGCGGTCGGGGATTACTGCACGAATTCTAAGTCAAGGCGATAATCTGGGAGATGTCTTGGGATCCCCCATTCGCCCTCTTCGCGCCCCGCGAATTGCCTGATAGAATCTAAAAGTTCATGGAGAACGAAGGATGCGACGGATTCTATTATTGATCGTAGTTTTCATTGCTGGGATGACGACGCTGGGCATCGAGCTCACGGCTTCACGCCTACTGGGCAATGTCTATGGGACAAGCAACATCGTCTGGGCAAACATTATCGGTCTCATCCTCATATATCTCACGGCAGGGTACTTCCTCGGAGGGCGCTGGGGGGACCGCTGGCCATATCCTACACCTTTCTACAGGTTGATTCTCTGGGCATCCTTCACCGCAGGATTAGTTCCGATCATCTCACGCCCCGTCCTGCTGCGAGCGGCGATGGCGGTTGAGCATCTAGAAACCGGACTAATGCTGGGGTCGTTTCTATCGATCCTCGTGCTTTTCAGCGTTCCCATCACACTTTTGGGGACTATTTCACCCTATGCAATTCGTCTGTCTATTGAAGATACGGATCATGCCGGCCGCGTTTCAGGTAAGATCTACGCCCTCTCTACAATGGGCTCGATATTCGGAACTTTTTTGCCTGTCCTCATTCTGATCCCAAACATTGGAACGGCACGAACCTTCCTGTTTTTTAGTTTC
>JAUWFP010000036.1 GCA_030606845.1 Anaerolineales bacterium
GGGGATTGATCTCCCTGGTGAGGAGGACGGACTTATTCCGGACGAGGACTGGAAACGCATCAATTTGGGCGAGAATTGGTCAACCGGAGATACCTATAACACCGTGGTTGGACAGGGCTTCGTAGCCGCAACACCGCTCCAGGTGCTCACTTCAGTCGCTACAATTGCAAATGGCGGTCGTGTTATGTGGCCTCACATCGTGCAGGAAATCCTCGATGGTGAAGGTAATATCATCCAGCGCTACGAACCATGCGTGCTCTGGGATATCGGAGACGGAGTGCTCACGCCGTTGGAAGAGATTGGCGCTAACTGTCCGACAATGCCTGCTGAACTTCGAGACCTTGTTCAGGACAGCCACTCCGAGAGCCCTGACGTGCTGGTCGACCCAGCGGTAATCGAGTTAGCCCAAGCAGGAATGCACCTTGTCGTCACCGATCCGGACGGGACTGCGTACGGTCGGGCCGACCTCGACACTATTTCCTCCGCCGGGAAAACCGGCACAGGTGAATTTTGCGACCAGGTGGTCTACAAGCAAGGGCTATGTAAACCTGGTGAATGGCCTACCCACTCCTGGTACGCCGCCTATGCGCCCTTCGAAAACCCCGAGATAGCAGTGATTGCCTTTGTTTATTACGGCGGTGAAGGAGCCGTTACTTCAGGTCCTATCGTAAGACAAGTGTTGGAGGCTTACTTCGAAATCAAAACGATTGATGCCGCCCGCGCCCAATGATTGCATTCTTGGTTTCGGACCTAATCAATCCTATCTAGAGAGTGAGCAGCTTCGCTACAGTCAGAATGAAATGTTCCCAATTAATGTCATTCTTGGGAAGTGCAGCGACGAAGAATCTCATTCCAGGCAAGAAGCACTCTCCTATTCCAAGAACGAGATGCTTCACTTCGTTCAGCATGACATATAGGTGTAACTCCCGAGGATTAGAAATCCTAAATTCCAAACCCCAATCCGCAGCCAGGTCTTCCCAATCGGAATTTACCGACTCGGTCAATGCCACCTTCCTCTTACGAAGCCCTTCTTTTATCTGCATCTTCCGTGCGATTGCTTCTATAACAATATTGGTGGTCTTGCAAAAATAGACAGATGCATGATACTGATCTTACAGGTAGAACGGAGTGATTACTCTTTCAACAAGAATTGAGAAAGGGCGACCATTCGCTTTACATAATGACTTTTCTATGCGGGAGTTGCAGGTTGGATAGCACCGAAAACCGTCGCATGCTATAATCGCCCATCGAGATAATGACGAAACCATCACTTACGGTTAAGGGTATTCAAAACGGGCTTTTGATCACTTTGCCTGCTGGAGAGTGGTCGAATGTTACCAATCAGCTAATGGAAACTGTCGCCGCGCAGGACGATTTCTTTCGCGGGGCTCGACTCGCGATCCAGGTAGAGGATCGCACTCTAGGCGCCGCGGAGTTGGGCAGCTTGCGCTCCGCCCTGGCAGAGCATGAGGTTACGCTCTGGGCAATCATCTCGACTTCCGAAGCGACCCAGTCTGCAGCAGCCGACTTAGGTTTATCGAGGGATCTTGAACCACGCCGCTCGGAAGATGATGACCTCCCGGTCGACACCCAACTTCCTGGCGAGGAGGCAGTTCTGCTTCAAAGAACATTACGTTCTGGCCATAGCGTCCGTCACCCCGGGCACGTAGTTGTCATCGGAGATGTTAATCCTGGCGCTGAAATTATCGCCGGGGGGCACGTCGTTGTCTGGGGGCGATTACGGGGTGTGGTCCATGCGGGAGCAGCAGGGGATGAAAGTGCGATGGTATGTGCCCTTGACCTTGCTCCAACCCAATTGCGCATCGCGGGGCACATCACAGTATCACCTTCGCGGCGGGGAAAGCCTAAGCCTGAGCGAGCCTTCATTCGAGACCACCAACTTATCGCAGAACCCTGGCAGGCGGGTCATAAGTAGAGACTAATCGACAAACGGAGAAAGGCATGAGTGCCAAAATTGTCACAATAACATCCGGCAAAGGGGGGGTTGGTAAAACAACAGCGACCGCGAATATCGGCGTAGCTCTCGCCTCGACCGGGGAGCGTGTAGTTTGCATCGATGCAGATATAGGGCTCCGAAATCTCGACGTCATCATGGGCTTAGAAAATCGCATCGTTTATGACTTCGTTGATGTTGTCGAGGGCCGCTGCAAGCTCCGGCAGGCAATGATTCGAGACAAGCGTCTGGATACCCTGTTCTTGATCCCTGCCGCGCAAACGCGGGATAAAACTGCGGTATCTCCAAAAGATATGGTCCGCCTCACAAACGAATTGAGACAGGAGTATGATTGGGTCCTGATCGACTCACCCGCAGGAATCGAGCGAGGTTTCCGAAATGCAATCGCTCCTGCCGATCTGGTTCTCATCATCACCAACCCTGAAGTCTCGGCGGTCCGAGACGCAGACCGCATCATTGGGCTGATCGAAGCGGAGGAGAAGGGACCAGGCAAGTTGATCCTGAACCGGGTTAAACCGGAAATGGTGCGCCGGGGCGATATGCTCGGTACGGAGGATGTCCTGGATGTCCTCGCCATTGAACTAATCGGCATCGTGCCCGAAGACGAGTCTGTCATCGTAGCGACCAATCAAGGCGTTCCTGTTGCGATGGACGCGAACAGTAAGGCTGGGCGGGCTTTCCATGACATAGCCCATCGTTTGAAAGGGGAGGATGTCCCATTCGCAGACCTTGGAGGAGGCGATGGATTCTTCGGTCGGATTTCGCGCATGATGAGGGCGGGAGGCGAATCATGAATTTCTTTCAGAAGGTAGGCATTGGCCGTTCCCGCAGCGCAAAATCCGCCAAAGAACGGCTCCAGTTGGTCCTAATTCATGATCGAGCCGGGATATCACCTGGAAAACTTGAAACCCTGAAAGATGAATTAATCAATGTGATCTCCAGACATATCGAGATCGAGACCGAAGCCGTAGAGATAACCCTGACGAAAGAGCGAGATCAACATAGACTCGTGGCAGACATTCCGCTCGCTCCGATTCGTAAGCGAAGGCATACAATTTCTTAGCCGATGCAAACAACCCGTATCTGGCGCCACTTCGATATATGGCTGTTGGCGGCTGTCGCCTTGTTGACAATTGCCGGTGTGGCGATGATCCAATCCGCCATCGGCGGAAATGAGGACCTCGCACAGACTGTACCGCGGCAGGCGATCTATGCTTTGATCGGTCTTGTCGTGTTAATCCTCACTGCCGCAATTGACTACCGCATCTGGTCCGCTCTTTCCCGCGTGTTGTACATGGTTGTCTTAGGATTCCTGGGACTGATACTAGCTGCAGGGGTTGTTGGCTTTGGATCTGCACGATGGTTCAACATCGGCATCGTCAATGTCCAACCATCCGAGCTGTCGAAGATTCTCATGATCCTCGTCCTCGCAGACTACCTATCCAAACACAAGTTGGATATCGATCAACCGAAGATTCTCATCCGCAGTTTAGTATTGATCGGCGTGCCAGCGATGCTAGTATTCCTCCAACCAGATCTAAGCACTGCAATTGTCTTGGGAGTAATCTGGGTTGCGCTGGTTTGGGCAGCAGGCGCGAGACCGAAACATCTGCTTGCCCTGGCAGGTATTGGCGCGATGGCACCGTTGCTCGCCTGGCCTTTCTTGCAGAATTATCAGAAAGCGCGCGTGATCACGTTCCTCTTTCCAGACCCTAACGCGCAATTCGGAGAGACCTATAATGTAATTCAGGCGCTTATCACAATCGGATCCGGGGGCTGGTTTGGCAAAGGCTACGGGAGCGGCACCCAAGTCCAGCTGCGTTTCCTAAAAGTGCGCCATACGGATTTTATTTTCTCAGCGATGTCAGAGGAGTTCGGTTTCGTTGGTGCACTCATCTTCATCTTGATTTTCATTTTCGTGATCTATCGATGTTTACGGGCTGCAAGCATCGCCCGCGATCTTTATGGCGCTTTGATTTGCTACGGCGTTGCCGTTCTCCTGGCATTCCAGGGTTTCTTTAACATCGGCATGAATTTAAAGCTCCTCCCGGTTTCAGGTCTCCCACTTCCATTTTTAAGTTACGGCGGCTCTTCGCTGCTCGCTAGCCTGCTAGGAATCGGCCTCGTGGAGAGTGTGATCCTGCGTCATAAACAGATCGAGCTATAACAAATAATCATCCGTTGAGGCATTGTAATGACCGAAGTAAAACCCGCACGCGTTCGCTTTGCCCCCTCCCCAACCGGTCGCTTCCACATCGGCAGCGCCCGTACAGCCCTATATGACTTCCTTCTGGCGCGCCAGTCGGGAGGCCAGTTCATCCTCCGCATAGAGGACACCGACCGCAACCGCTTCGACCCCCAGGCGGAGAAAGAATATTACGAAGCACTGCGCTGGTTGGGCTTGAAATGGGATGAAGGACCGGATATCGGTGGGCCGTATTCACCCTACCGCCAGTCTGAACGAACAGAGATCTACCGGAAGCTCACCGAAGAATTGATCGCTGGAGGCCATGCATATTACTGCTTCTGTACTCCTGAGCGACTTACGCAGGTCCGTCAACTCCAGCAGAAACGTAAAGAACCGACCCGTTACGATGGACTCTGCCGCCGTCTGTCACCGGAAGAAGCTCGGGATAGAGCCCTGGGAGGCGAGAGCTACGTCATCCGTTTCAAAACACCGCAGGAAGGACAGACAACCGCTGTGGATCTCCTGCGAGGTCCGATTACGGTGGACAACCAAACGATCGACGATTACATTCTCGTTAAATCAAGCGGTATGCCCGTGTATCACCTGGCGGCGATGGCCGATGATCACATGATGAAGATAACACACGTTTTGCGCGGCTCGGAATGGCTTCCCACCTTCCCGCTTCACGTCCTGATCTACGAAGCTTTCGGCTGGCAGCAGCCAATTTGGATCCATCTCTCCGTACTTCTTAACCCCAGCGGCAAAGGCAAGCTCAGCAAGCGTTCCGCTGTAGACCCGAAAAGTGGGGCAAAGGCAGTATTTGTGAATGACTTGCGTAAAATGGGATACCTCCCTCAGGCGGTGATCAATTGGATCACCTTAATGGGGTGGTCATACGACGACCACAGCGAGTTCTTTCCGATGGGTGATCTGATTGAGAAGTTTTCAATTGAGAAGCTAAGCCCCAGCCCGGCAGCGGTTAATTTCAGCAAACTCGATCACTTCAACGGCCTTTACATCCGCAGTTTGTCAACGGACGAGCTCGCTGAACAGCTGCTCCCGTTTTTCACTGCAGCAGAGATCGACGCTGATCTAACCGAGATCAAAGTGCTCGTTCCACTGATTCAGGAACGGATTCGCACACTCGATGAAGCGGTTAACATGGCTGGATTCTTCTTTCAGGCCGACGTCCATCCGGAACCTTCGGAACTCATCGGGAAGAAAATGTCTGCCCAAGATTCTGCATGTGCTGCGGAGAAGGCGCATGAGGTCATCCAGACGCTTTCAGAGAGCGAATTCGAGCAACTTGAACATGCATTGCGTGACCTGGCGGATGAGTTGGAAATTAAGGCCGGCCAGCTTTTTGGGATCTTGCGCGTCGCTGTGACCGGCCAGAAGGTTAGCCCCCCTCTCATCGAAAGCATGGTGATTGTTGGCAAGAAAACCGTCCTGGCTCGTATCGCACGCGCCGCAGAGATTCTTAATACACTCGAGTAAGGGCGATAGACAGGCTAACTTCCGCTATGTTACAATTCTCAAAGCACTGGGGGTTCGTCTAGTGGTAGGACAGCGGACTCTGAATCCGTCAGCCGAGGTTCGAATCCTCGACCCCCAGCCAAACATCGCCCGGTGAAATAATCGCCGGGTGATTTTGTTTTCCTCCAGCCAAACAACCCTCCAAAACACAGGAAATACTAATGTTAAGAAACCGCGGAATTTGCTGCTGTAATTACGCGATTTTGTGGTTCGAAAGCGCTGTATTTTCTCGAGAACTACGGTAGAATAGCCGATATACTCACTGAGTGACTAGCATTATCGATGTCCCCCAAACACACTTATGCCAGTAGGCTCTCACCCGAATATCCGTTGCTTGGCCTGCTCATCCAGCAGCCGGCACATGGATATAGCCTTCATCAGCGCCTGACCACCGATCTCGGTCAATTTTGGCGCATCAGCCTGAGTCAGGCATACAACATTTTAAAACGATTGGAGACTCACGGGTTCATCATAGGCCAGATGCAGGAGCATGTTGGTACACCAGCGAGGCGCCATTTTGAAGCAACCCCAAAAGGAGTCAAACGATTCGAGGAATGGCTCTTCACACCGAGCGGATCAAGCGTGCGGGCTATTCGCGTAGAGTTCCTCACCCGATTGTATTTTACGCTGGCCATATACAAGGAACGGGCCAGCCACCTCATAGACGAGCAGATAACAGAAAATCACAAGCACCTTGAAATTATTAAGGGTGCACTTGACCTCCTTCCACTCGATCAAACAATCAATCGATTAGCACTGGAGCTGCGCGTTCGCCAGCTTGAGTCGATCCTGGACTGGCTTCCTCAATGCAGTACAGCTCTCGGGTAATAACTACACCTTTCCAAGGAGATAAAACATGCACTACCGATACAGCTTACTATCCGCCCTGACAATTCTGATGATCGCCTCCGCCTGCAGCCCAACGGTCGCGGAACCCGAAGCGCAACCTACAAACGAGGGAGTAGCTGCTTCAGAACCCGACAGCAGCTTCACCATCACCGACGCTCTGGGGCGTGAACTCGATTTCGAGCAACCACCACAACGTGTTGCCATCGCCGGGCGTGCAAGCTCACTACTGGCGAACGCGCTTTATTTATTCCCCGAGGCCAGTCAACGGATCGTTGGCATCGAAGATCGCACGCAATCTGCGAGCCCGATTCTTCCGGTACTTGATCCGAACTCGAGTGATAAAATCTTTTTCGAGAAAAATGCGGGGCCGGAGCAGATCGCGCCCGCGCAGCCAGATGTGGTCATCCTGAAGAGCTACATGGCCGAATCACTCGGTGAGCCGCTGGAAATATTGGGCATCACTGTGGTCTACCTCGACTTAGAAACACCAGAGCAGTTCTTTCGTGACATCGAAACTCTAGGGAAATTATTCGGTAACCCAGAACGCGCCCTGGAGGTGCAGAGTTACTACCAACAGCTGCTGGATAGCATCCAGCAGCGAACAGACGGCATCACCGAAGCACAGAAGCCGAGTGTGCTAATTATCCAGTACAGCGACAAAGGAGGCGACGTCGCCTTTAAGGTTCCACCAGCCTCCTGGCTGCAAACCACTATGGTGGAATTGGTTGGAGGAACGCCTATCTGGACGGAAGCAAGCGAGACGGGTGGATGGGCCATCGTCAATTTCGAGCAGATAGCCGCCTGGGATCCCGAGCAGATCTATGTCATCTATTACCCTGGTGATGCCAGTCCTATCACCGAGCATCTGAAATCTGATCCCAAATGGCAGGCAATCCAGGCGGTCCAGCAGGACCAACTCTTCGCCTTCCCGGGTGACTTTCTCAGTTGGGATCAACCCGATACCCGCTGGATTTTGGGGCTTTCCTGGCTGTTTACCAAAGTACAACCCGAGCTCGCCGATGGCATCGACATCACGCAAGAGATTAACCAGTTTTACGAACAGTTATATCGTTTAGACCAGGAAACCATTCAAAATGAAGTGAATTCCGTTCTAAACGGCGACCTTCCTTGAGGACGCTATCCGCTGGAACCCTTAGAATGCCACAACGATCGCGATTAACCCGATTGTTTTGGTTGCTCGGGCTGACGCTTCTGGGGGTTCTGGTTGTGTCAATTTTCATCGGGCGATATCCATCACCTTATTGGATGTCGCCCTCGTTGCTTCGCGAAGATGAGTTAGCCCGCAGGCTGGTGCTTTCGCTGCGTTTGCCAAGGATCCTCACTGCCCTATTGATGGGAATGTCTCTTTCTTCTGCTGGCGCAGTGCTCCAGATGATTTTTCGCAACCCCCTGGTTGAACCCGGTTTCCTTGGTGTATCTCAAGGCGCGGCGTTCGGCGCGGCGCTAAGTATTTTATGGGTAGGGTCATCTCCCATCATTATGGAGATATCTGCCATTCTTTTTGCATTGATGGGGCTGATGCTATCTTACTTTCTGGCACGACGAATGCGTCACGGCAGCTGGGCGCTGCGCTTAATCCTCTCCGGCATCGCTGTCTCAGCGCTCTTTTCAGCCGGCAATGGCATTATGAAATATCTTGCCGATCCTCTATCCCAACTGCCAGAAATAACCTTTTGGATGTTGGGTGGACTTTGGGGAATGACATGGAAGAAACTCCTTTTCATTTCACCCTTTGTCATCGTTGGCTTGTTGATTGTTTATCTAATGCGCTGGCGACTTAACCTGCTGTCCTTGAGTGATGAAACCGCCTTTTCACTCGGTACAGCTCCCGCACGCGAACGAACCCTTCTGTTAGTCGGTGCCGTTTCCGCAACCGCTGCCATCACTGCGGTGGGCGGCATCGTCGGATGGATAGGGCTAATCGTGCCCCATATTGCCCGCCGCATCTTCGGCGCAAACGCACAGTATACAATCCCGGCGTCCATGATGATCGGCGGCATGTTAACCGTAATCTGCGACAATATCGCCCGCGCCCTTCTGCCCGGCGAAATTCCCCTTGGCATTATCACATCACTATTAGGTGCCCTTGCTTTCCTGGCATTGATGATCAGCCCCAAAATAAAGATGCGAATATGAAAACTCCTGGGATTATCTCTCTCTCAAACCTGACTTTTAGCTACGATGCTAACCTTCAAGACGCGATAAGTGACCTGTCGCTTGAAATCCCAGCCGGATCCATTGCCGCCATCTTAGGTCCGAACGGCGCCGGCAAGTCTACACTTCTGCACATCATCCTTGGCATGCTTGCTCCACAGGGCGGTCAGGTACTTCTCGATGGAAAAAACCTGTCTTTCTACTCGCGCAGAGAGATGAGCCGCCTGGTCGGGCTTGTCCCTCAAATCGAGCATATTCCATTTGAATTCTCGGTGATGGAATATATTTTACTGGGCCGAGCTCCCTACATGGGCATTTTGCAAATGCCATCGGATGAGGACTACCAAACAGTCTCGGAAATCTTGCGGACGTTGAAATTAACACACCTGGCCCATCGGGTGGTGCTTGACCTCAGTGGCGGCGAACGTCAGATGGTCCTTTTGGCTCGTGCGCTGGCGCAGCAGCCACGCATCCTGCTGCTTGATGAGCCCACATCCCATCTCGACTTGAGCAATAAGGGTCACATACTACGAATCCTCAAAGATCTAGCTGAACAAGGAGTTACCGTAATTTTCACAACACATGATCCCTACACCGCCGTGCTCAGCGCCCAATATCTGATCTTAATGCGCGACGGCAACATATTAGATTCAGGACCGATAGAACAAGTCCTCAAAGCCGATAAGTTAACCTCAACCTATGGCGTTCCCGTACGCGTGGTTAAAGTCAACGGACATTCTGTCATTCTGCTCGACCAGACTCTGACATGACACAGAACGGTTCGATATTGATCATCAGCGGAACGCGGGCATCTGGTAAAACCACTTTCTGCACGTTAATAGCCAAAATTCTCAGATCAGACGGCTTGGATGTCGCTGGCTTACTCTCACTTCCCGTTATCAAACGGGGTGAAGAAATCGCGAAAGATGCCTTTGACATCCGCTCTGGGGTTCGCCGAACCCTTGGGAGCGTAAAACTCCATGGCACAGCGACGACTGAAGTACAAACCGGACGATGGGCTTTTGACACAAAGACCATCGATTGGTGTAACACAATATTCCAATCTTCCATTCCCAGTGATTTTCTGATCATAGATGAAATTGGACCCCTCGAATTCGACCAAGGGCAAGGCTTTCTCGAGGCTCTGAACGCCCTAAATTCCGGTGAATTCATACACGGAGTGGTCGTTATCCGCCCCCATCTGCTTGAAGCCGCATTACAGCGATGGCCGGATTCAGAAGTCATCAAAATCACAGATACCAATCATGCCGAACAACAAGCTGTTCTATGGGCCGCAGAAATAACTAAAGATATTCACCCACCTAGGTAATAATTCAGACCAGTCGGCTATGCGCAGCCCGTCTCCATCGGCAACGCGAATTCTGATATCTACCCACACGCCAGCCCCCAAGACCTGAATGGTATAATTGCCCTGTGGATCCGAAACAGTGGCGCTCCGCGCTCGCGAAGACACGCCGATCGACTTTTGGTCGTATTGCAAATCTCCTGGGAGCAACAGAGCTGACGCCAGATTTCTGGGAGGAGCTCGAGGCAGCGCTGATTCAGGCAGATATGGGAGGGATTCTCACCCAGAGTTTGGTGACGGAACTTCGGGAAACTGCCAACATGGAGGGGCTCTTACGGGGCGAAGAGATCTACACACTCCTCAGGAGTCTATTGATCGAGCGTTTGAACGCCCCAATCGAACCTGCACTCCACCAAAAACCGCATGTCATCATGCTCGTCGGGGTCAATGGCACCGGAAAGACAACCACCGCAGCGAAACTCGCTTTCGACCAAACAAGAGCAGGGCTTCGAGTCATTCTGGCAGCAGCGGACACCTATCGAGCCGGTGCGCAAGAGCAATTATCGATTTGGGGCGAACGTCTTGGCGTAGATGTGATCTCCGCCGAACCTGGCAGCGATCCCGGCGCACTTGTGTACAACGCCTGCCAAGCAGCGCATGCCAGGAATATGGATGTGGCAATCATCGATACTTCGGGCAGGATGCACACCGAGTACAATCTCATGGCCGAGCTGCAGAAGATCTATCGGGTCGTACGCAAAGCCATCGATGGAGGATCTCATGAAGTGCTCCTGGTTCTCGATGCAACTACCGGTCAGAATGGATTGGCGCAGGCGCAAGCCTTCGCAGAAGCGGTTAACCTGGATGGTGTCATCCTGACGAAATTAGATGGTTCCGCCAAAGGCGGTGTGGGATTTGCCATCGTCGATTCGCTTGGCATTCCAGTGCGCTATGTCGGCACAGGAGAGAGCCTGGAAGATCTCGCTGTCTTCAATCCGCTGGCCTTCGTCGATGCGCTACTCCTTGATCCGGTAACACGTGCAGCCTAAGCCATACAAACACTATTAACGTAAAATGAATGAATTCCCGTAAATAGAAGGTTAACCAATGGAAGATTTACAAGCACAATTCAGCGAAGTTCAAGCACAAATCCAAGATCTCCTGGTGCGGCTTTGACTTCGCCAAAAGCGAAGCGCAACTAGAGAAAATCAAAAAAGCCGCTGAGGCCCCAAATCTTTGGGATAACCCCGCTGCGGCAAAATCTACAATGCGCAGCCTCGCTCGTTTACAACGAGATATTGATGGCTGGAACGCACTCCAACAGCGAACCAACGACGCTATTGAGCTGGCTACCCTCGACGACGATGAAATACGCGGCGATCTTGAAAAAGAGCTTGCAGAGCTTCAGGATGAAGTTAACCGACGTGAGACTCAGGCTCTCCTCTCCGGACAATATGATAAGGAGAACGCAATTCTCGCCATTCATGCAGGCGCCGGAGGGACTGATTCACAGGATTGGGCTGCTATGCTGCAGCGAATGTACCTGCGCTGGGCGGAGGCACACAAATACAACACCGAGATACTAGACACTAGCGAAGGTGAGGAAGCAGGGATAAAAAGTACAACAATATACATCGAGGGCAATTTTCCCTACGGATACCTCAAATCAGAGAGAGGGGTCCATCGGTTGGTACGGTTATCACCCTTTGATTCTGCCAGCAGGCGGCACACATCATTCGCTCTTGTGGAAGTCCTTCCACAAGTCGAGACCACAGAAGAAATTCAAATTAACCAAGCTGATTTACGCATCGACACTTATCGATCCGCAGGCGCAGGCGGCCAGAGCGTTCAAAAGAACGACACTGCAGTGCGGATTACGCACATCCCAACCGGCATCGTCGCCACTTGCCAGAACGAGCGGTCCCAATCACAGAACAAGGAAAACGCGATGCGGGTGCTTCGAGCCCGCCTGCTAGACATCCAACACCAGGAACAAGCGGAAGAACTGGCCCAGATTAAAGGAGATCACATCAAAGCTGAATGGGGGAACCAGATCCGCTCCTATGTTTTACACCCTTATCAGATGGTAAAAGACCACCGGACCGAGTTTGAAATCGGAAACGCAAATGCGGTTCTGGATGGAAAGATCGATCCGTTCATCGAGATGTACCTCCGATCCACGATCGGAGAAAAATCCTAAGGGATGGTTCCAAGGCTTGCTGCCATCTTGTCGGCGCATCACGCCTCTGCTATAATCCGGCGGCTCATGAGTTCATGCCCCCTTCATTGAAATTGGATGGGGCACCGTGAGCGAATATCCATTTGATTGAGAAAAACATCTCTCTTTCGGGTGGACAGGTACACTAGGAGGAACTTGCGTGGCATTCTATCTCAATATTGTATTGTCGATTGTCTCCGTCGCACTTATCGCAATCATCATTCTGCAGAGTCGCGGCGCTGGTCTTGGAGGCCTGGGTGGAGGTGGTGACTTTGGAGGCGCTGGTTTCCATGTGCGGCGGGGAATTGAACGCCTGCTCTTTAATGTCACCATTGGTCTAAGTTTCGTTTTCTTCACTCTGGCCCTGGTGACCGTTATTCTGGTCGGATAACCCCGCTCAGACCCACTTCGGTTTCAACTACCCCAACCCTTTATGCGCAACATTCGCTGGCAATTACTTATTGCAATAGGTGGTCTTGCCCTGGTGGTCGTCTTGTTGATCGGTCAGACACCTGATCAGGTTACGGCGCCTGCCCAACCGGTTACCGGCGGTGTCCACAGCGAAGCACTGATCGGTGAGATCATCCGTC
>JAUWFP010000118.1 GCA_030606845.1 Anaerolineales bacterium
ATCGAGGTGACCGATCAATTTTCCAACCTGTTCGGATATCAACGGCGTGAGCTTATTGGTAAGCAAGTTGCTGAAATCATCGCTCCCGAGGCCCTCGAAGAAGCCCTCGAAAAGATTCGCTCAGGGTATGACCGGCCCTACGATTCTGTGTGTATAAAACGCGATGGAACGCGTTTCCAGGTCGAGGTTTGTGGAAAGAACTATTCCCATAGGGATCGCTAATTCAGGGTGACGGCGATTCGTGATATTAGCCAGCGCAAGCAGGCGACAGAGGAGATCAACCGCCTTAAGGAATTCAACGAAAACATCCTTCTCACTATGTTCGAGGGTATCTTGGTTGAGGATCGGGATGGCTATTTCACGCTTGTGAACCCCTCCGCAGCCGCACTTCTCGGTTACAAACGAGAGGAGATCGAAGGGCAGCATTGGACGATTACGATCCCGGAAGACCAGTACCCAGTTGTAGAAGCCGCCGATAAACGGCGCACAGCCGGCAACTCCGATCGTTACGAGCTGGAGATCCTGCACCGCGACGGGCAGCGCATCCCGGTGCAAGTGAGCGGCAGCCCGCTATTTGAGAATGGAGATTTCGTAGGGACGATGGCCGTCTTCATGGATTTGACTGCACGACGAAAACAGGAGAAAGAACAGGACGCCATCGTTGCCGTCTCCAGAGCCCTGCGTAATGCGGCCGATCGAGAGCAAATGTTGCCCATCCTACTCGACCAGATGGAAAACCTTCTAGACGCAAATGGTGCCGCTATTGCTTTACGTGAACCCGAAAGCGGGGAAACGGTGATCGCTTCCGCGTGTTCAGATTGGGCTAAATGGAAGGGAGAGCGACTCCCAGCCGGGGGTGGTGTGAGCGGTAAAGTCATCGAATCGGGCGAGTTGTACACCAGCGAAGATATTCTTTCCGATCCGCTGTTTGCCCGCCCAGAGCTCCTGGGGGAGATGCGCGCACTCATCTGCGTCCCCCTTATCGCGCACGAGGAGACCCTTGGTGCTTTACTCCTCGGTCGTAAACGCTCGTTTGATGAAAGCGAGATAAGGATTATGACTGCCATCGCCGATATGGCTGCGAACGCAATCCGCCGGGCGACGCTGATGGAAACCTTGGAAGTCCGGGTTCGTGAGCGAACGCGAGAGCTGGAGGAGGCCAACGAACAACTTAAAGAACTCGATCGGCTGAAGTCTAGCTTCGTCTCCAATGTGTCCCACGAACTCCGCACCCCGATCACCAACGTGATGCTTTACCTCTCCCTGCTCCAGAATCCTCGTAAAGCCAATAAGCGTGATGTCTATATGGGTGTTCTACAAAACGAAGCCGATCGTCTCTCTACGCTGATCGAAGATCTACTAACGCTCTCTCGTCTTGACGGCGATGTCGAGTCAGAGCGCAAAGAACTCCACGTTATGGATGCGCTGATCGCTGAGGTAATCGACTCACAGCACGCTCGGGCAGAAGAGAAGAACATCCTTCTCCAGCACGAACTGAACCCGGAAGTCCCCGCGGTTATGGTCAATCGCGAACAAATGATTCAGGTGATCACAAACCTTATGGGTAATGCGTTGTCTTACACGCCTCTCGGAGGGGAGGTACTGCTCTCCAGCGAGTATGCTAATACTCGTAAAGAGCGTCACATAGCTCTCCGTGTTTACAACAATGGCCCAGTGATCCCGTCTGAAGACCGCGCGCATTTATTCGAGCGCTTCTATCGTGGTAAAACGGGCCGCGATTCAGGTGAGCCTGGCACCGGCCTCGGTCTGGCTATTTGCAAGGAGATCGTGGAACAACACAGCGGCTGGATCGAGGTCGAGAGTGACCCTGAGCTTGGCACATCGTTTACTATCTTCCTCCCCTTTCATGACTAGACCACAAGCCCCGTCATTGGCTGACGCTCATCACCGGCGATGCATATGATGAAACCACGGATCAATATCTGCGTCGCACCGTCGTTAGGGCCGTACTGATCGAAATCCAGTCTGAATAAATAAATCAGTTCATTGATAGGCGGCGTAGAAGAAGGGCATTACTCTTACTTTCTTCTTACCGCGACCGCCATCCCATCCCCGGCAGGGAAGATCAGGCTGACCATGCGTGGGTCTTCAGCAAGGCGGCGATTGAACGCCCGCAGCGCTTCGGTTCGCTCACGTGTGTCCGCTGCATCGACAACATCGCCGTGCCCAAAAGCATTGTGACCAGCGATGACACCGCCCGGTTTAAGGTTCTCAAGCGCCCAGTCGAGATAGGCCGGGTAGTCCTTTTTTTCGGCATCGATGAAGACAAAATCAAATGGCCCCTCTGTGCTCAATTCGGGCAGCATTTGATGGGCGTCACCCACGCGAATATCCACGCTCTCTGCAAGCCCTGCGAGTCGAAAATTATTTTCCGCGACCGAGGCATGTTCCGGATTTACCTCGATCGTTATCAAGCGGCCATCGTCGGGCAGCCCTCTTGCGATCCACGTCCCGCTATATCCGCCGAGGGTTCCGATCTCCAACGCCAGGCGCACCCCGGAGGCTGCCACGATGAACTCGAGGAAGCGTCCCTCCTCCGGCTTGATAGTCATTTGTGGAAGCCCACGGGCGGCGATATTCTCACGAATAGTTTTCAATACATCGTCTTCGATCGCGAAGTGTTCTCGCAGGTACGCTTCGAGAGCGTCATCATACGTTGGCATGTAAATAACTCCTGGTTCCGCCGCTCATATCCTGGGTGGTGTCTCCTGGCGATTTGAATAATCGCCGAAGCGAATCGCTAATTAGGGCACAACACATACAGCGGACGGCATTCTACCCTTGTCCCCTAACCCATCAGACCAGTACAATTCGACGCATGAACGCAACTCTACACGAAAAGCTTCTGGGTTGGTATCGTGTTCATGGCCGTGACCTCCCCTGGCGTCGATCCAAAGATCCCTACGCGATATGGATCTCAGAGGTCATGCTGCAGCAGACCCGTGTAGAGACGGTCATCCCCTACTATACCCGCTGGATGGAACAATTTCCGAATATCCAAACCCTGGCCCGCTCTACTACCGATCAGATACTCTCCCTTTGGGAAGGCCTTGGCTACTACCGGCGCGCCCATAATCTGCGCAAAGCTGCTCACATGATCATTGAGGAATTCCACGCTACTATCCCTGACCAAGTCGCTGACCTCGAACGCTTGCCGGGAGTGGGCATCTATACCGCCGCAGCTATCGCCGCACTGGCTTTCAATCTCGACGTTCTTGCATTAGATGGCAACTTGCGGCGCGTCATCGCCAGACTCATCGATCTAGAAGTCGACCCTCGCCGGCGCCAGGGTGAACGCTGTATTTACGAGTGGGCTGATAAAGCGATGCCAGTTGGGCAAGCCGGGGAGTTCAATCAAGCGCTGATGGATCTGGGGGCAACGATCTGCACGCCACGTAAGCCTAAGTGCGGCTTATGCCCGCTCATGCAGGACTGTCTGGCCTACGCTCGCGGCACCCAGCTCGAAAGGCCCATCCCCAGACCTGGCGTACGAGTTCCCCTCTATCATGTATCGGCAGCCGTGATTCAACGTGCAGATACGGTCCTTATCGGCCGCAGACCCGAAGGAAAGCTGCTTGGCGGTTTATGGGAATTTCCTGGGGGGAAACAGGATCCTGGTGAGAGCATGGAAGCTTGCATGCGGCGAGAGATTCAAGAGGAATTAGGCGTGGAAGTTCAGGTCGGGGTTCTTTTGGGGATTTTCCCTCACGCCTACACCCATTTCAAAGTCAACGTCCATGCTTATCGATGCCTGATTCTATCCGGAGAACCGCAGGCGCTGGATCATGACCAGCTATGCTGGGTCGCACTGCCCGACTTAGAGAAGTATCCAATGGGAAAGGTCGACCGGCTGATCGCCAATCTTCTCATAACCGACCACAATCCCTGATGCCCATTCCCTCGTTTCCCAGCCAACCAAATTCAGGGTTATAGGATTTCAGGTTTGTCGATTACCCGTTCGACTGTGGTGGACGATATAGACACCCAGCAGAACCGCCGCTCCGCCTACGATCTGCGCTGGCTGGAGCTTTTCGCCTAGGAGTGGGGCCGCCAGCAGAGCTGTCACGACGGGTTGTCCAAGCAGCGTTGTTGAGACGACCGTCGCCGGCAGGAGACCTTGTACATAATTTATCGCCAACACACCCACTCCCTGGCTAATCAAGCCGAGAGCCAGGAGATTGAAAAAGGTCTTAGGAGCGAAGCCCCACATGGGCTGGCTGAGGAGAAGATTAAAGATGAAGAGTGCGGCCGTAGCGGTCACCCCTGAAACCCAGAAATAAGACAGCACATCCAACGATTTGCGCCCGATTTGTGTGATCAGGAAATACGCTGCATAGAAAATGCCGGCTATCAATCCCAAAAATGCACCGAGATCGAACGAAATAGCACCCAAGGATTCCATACCCAAGACTAGCGCGGTTCCGAGAAATGCAATCGCCAATCCAAACCAGAACTTCCTTGGCAGCTCTTCGCGGAAGAAGAGCAGCGCTCCAAGCCCAACCCACACCGGAGCAGTATTTGCTAGCAGCGTTGGAATAGTTGCCCCGCTTATAACCACACCGGAAGCCCAGAATGATAAGTCGAGCGCGAAAACGAAGCCACCCAAAACAGCCCAGCGCAATGCCGGTCCATACCACTTTCGCTCTCGGAGTCTTTTAATGGCCGGAGCCGCGAGGATGACGGTTGGGATTAACATACGGTAGAAGCTGGCCACAGTCCCGGGAACACCCGCCTGGCGCACGAAAATCGCCGAAAAACCAATGGCGATTAATCCAACAAATAGCGCCAGATAGGCGAGGAATTTGTCTCTGGATTCTGTGTTCACGTCGTCTATAAATCCTCTTCAGGGTCCCATTTATAAATCAATACGCCTAATAATTGCAACATTTATCTTGCTAGTTGAGTACCTTTTAATACGAAGTGGTATTAATGACATACAAAGGACTTAAATCGTGAGACGAATCCCATCTGCACTCTTTCTCTTTTTCCTGGCTCCTGCGATCGGTGAGCTGCTCTCTGGATCGGCTCCCCCGGTAGAGTTCTTCAATCCATTTATGCTCCTCATCCTCCCTGCGCTTTACGGCAGCGGAGCGGTGCTGGCGCGCGAGCTCACGATGCGTTGGGATAAGCGTTGGCCAACGATCCTGACGCTCGGCCTGGCTTACGGCATCATCGAGGAGGGGTTAATGATTAAATCCTTCTTCGACCCCAATTGGGTGGATCTAGGAATCCTGGGTACATACGGTCGTCTGGCTGGAGTGAATTGGGTCTGGAGCATTTCCCTCACGCTATACCATGCAACGGTGAGCATTGCCATTCCAATCCTGCTGACAGAGTTGATATACGCCGATCGGCGAGATGAGCCCTGGATAAGTCGGCGCGGTATGATCGGCTTATCGATTCTCCTGGCGGCAGTTGTGATCTTCGGCGCCCTCGCCCTGGCGCCTTATCGCCCTCCATTGATCCCCTACCTGTTCGCGATCATCGCCACGGTTGGTCTATACTTCCTGGCCCGTCGGATGCCCAAGCGATTCAAACCACCCCAACCGGCTCCGCTCTTGCGTCCGCTTTGGATCGGAGTGTTCGGTTTTCTTTCCATCATTGCTTACTTCATCGGCGGCTGGGCGCTACCCGAACTGGGGGTTCCGCCTGTGTTAACAATCGGGTTTCTTATCCTCCTGGCTCTTGGCGTATTGCATCTCTTTCGTTGGGCTTCTGGAGAAGGAGCATGGTCCGATGTTGGTCGACTGGCTCTCGCGACGGGTACATTGACCTTCTTCATCCTGCTCGCTTTCTTCGCTGAAAGCAACGCCGACCGGACGGACAACCCTGCCGGAATGGCACTCGTTGGCCTTGCAGCTGCAGCCGGTCTCCTCGCACTTAACTTGCAAGTTCGACGCAGGGTGCGGGAGGAGAAACAAGGCGAAGTCGTTAACAGGACTCCTCAAAACCCCGCAGATGCGTGACCTAATCTCTCTTACATTTCCCGTCATAATCTAGCTGTTTACTCAAGATCTTTCATTTGAACAATCCGGGGGCTGCATCACACGGCCTCTCATATGTGTGGAGTGCGGGATGTTGGGGTTTGGCGAATGCGTAAGGGTAGCCCCTACGATTTTTTTGTTATTGAAGTTTGTCCAATACAATTGTTTACATCCCAAAGTACCGTTTTCTCATTCCCATCAAAACATCGATAATAGACGGGTTGAGTAAATGGGCTTTTGAGTTTGGGCCACCATTGGTCCAGCTCGAAGCTGAGGCCGTTTGAATAACTTGATACCTGGAGAGATTATTGTGTCTGAAATTATCGAAACCAAGGACCTTCAGAAGCAATACCGGATGGGGGATGTGGTCGTCGAGGCGCTGAAAGGTGTCGATTTCACCGTTCATGAGGGTGAGTTCGTAGCCATCATGGGCCCCTCCGGCTCAGGGAAATCTACCCTACTCCATCTCCTGGGCGGACTAGACTTAGCCAGCGACGGCGAGGTGTTCCTAGCCGATCGCAGACTGACTAGCCTGCGTGATACGGCGATTACCGTAATGCGGCGCCGTCACGTCGGCTTTGTATTCCAATTCTTTAATTTACTCCCTACGCTGACCGCTGCGGAGAACGTCGCCCTGCCGCTGCTTCTTGACGGAAAGTCGGCGAAAGAAAGCGCAGACCGAGTGACCAAAACTCTCGAACAGGTCAATATGGGGAACCGCGCCGAGCACTTGCCTGACCAACTCTCCGGCGGTGAGCAGCAACGAGTCGCCATCGCCCGGGCACTTGTTACAGATCCCGAGATCCTATTAGCCGACGAGCCAACCGGCAACCTCGACAGTTCCTCAGGTGAACACGTGCTCACCATCTTGCGTCGGGCTTGCGATGAT
>JAUWFP010000250.1 GCA_030606845.1 Anaerolineales bacterium
ATCGAGGATGTCGTTGATTAATCCAAGGAGGTGTTGACCAGCGTTGTAGATTGCGGATAGATCTTGCTCCTGGTTTTCAGTTACAGGGCCGTCAATCCCCTTGAGGATAACCCTGGAGAAACCGATGATTGAGTTTAAAGGCGTGCGGAGCTCATGGCTCATATTTGCAAGGAATTGGCTTTTCAAGCGATCGGCTTCACGCATTTCTTCGAGGGCTTGCGATGTAAGTTGGTGAGAGCGTGCGTCTTGAAGTGTTATAGCAAACTCGTGCGCTACTGCCTCAGCAAGGATACGGTCTTCTTCCGTCCACGGGTCATCAGATTCCTTTCCGTCGAGCTCAAAGACACCGATAATTTCATTTTGAACCCGGAGGGGGACAACCAGGCGGTTTTGAGTGTGAACCGCGATTATAGGGGAGGACTGATCTAAGTCAGCGATTGGTTTGAGATTGCCTCGATCGTCCTCGTACCCCAGGATCTGACCCCAAGAAGCCGCAAGTTCGGGGGCAGAGGTTGCATCAATAGCATCCTGGGGAGTTGGTAGCGTGACCGCCATGCGAGATTTTTGAGACCGTTCAGCATCGACGATCTGAAAGATACCTCGATATCCTTTTAGCATTCCTTGCTTGTCAATGCGTTGAGTAGAACGGATGAGGATTGTACATTGCTCGCCCTGAGGGTATTCGTAATCCAGTAATAGATGCTGGATTGGCTGGCCTGAATCTATCAATTGTTTAAGTTCAGCAGTAGCTTCTGAATTAAACCCGGAACCGAAAATCTCTTTCCCTAGGAGATCATCCGGCGTCAAATTAATAGCTTTTTCTACTTCAGGGCTGCACCATGTATAGCGCCCTGCACGATCGATCTCCCACGACCAGCCGCGCGGGCGGTCAGCTTCGGGAGGACCGAGAATTTCTGTTGGAACAGTTCCTGTTTTTGGGGTGTCTTTAGAGATCCCCGAGAACAGGTTTTCAAGGCGTCGTCGTATACCTTCGATTGAGTTCATTCGAATAGTGCCCTGTTTCCTCTGCTAACGCACGATATTGTTTCGCTGCCCGACTTTCTGGCGCGTATTGGTTAATCGGCTGACCCAGGATGGCGCTTTCGCGCAACCTGGTGTCTATTTCGATCTCGACATCATAAATTGCTTCGTTAAATGCGGTTCTTATCTGCTCTGCAAGACTGCGGTGGATACGATTGCGCTTGTCAACCATCGTAAGAAGAATTCGATATCTAAGCTTCGGATTGTTTTCTTGGCGAATTGCTAAGATCAAATTGAGCATATCGCGCAACGCATGCGCGGAAAAATACTCCGGTTGGGTTGGAATAATGAGTAAGTCCGCCGCGGAGAGAGCGTTCTTGGTGAGCGTCCCCGTGGTAGGTGGGCAATCGATGATGATCGTGTCGTAAGATTGGCTGTCCTTGAGTGTCGCATCCAAAAGCATCATGTAGTCGGCGCGAACTAACAGATGTGGTTCAGCCAGGTTTACCTCGTGGTTAGATGGGATGAGATCCAAATCCTGGAAATTTGTTGGAATTACTGCACCGTTCAGATCATCATTCCCTAAAAGCAATCCGGCGACGGTTCTCTCTAATGATGAGGGTTTAAACCCGAGGGAAAGGGTTAGATTGGCGTGTGGATCCAGATCGATGAGAAGCAATTTTCTTCCCAACTCCGCAAGCGAAGCACCCAATGACAATGTGGTTGTTGTTTTCGCAACTCCACCTTTAGCGTTTGCGATGGCTATGATGTGGGTCATGCGTTGTCCTCACCCCTTTGGTTTCTTGTGTTAGACAGAAGCAATTTCGCTTCTATTAAATTTCTCGTCGGTCTATAGGCGGTTGGCTGCTCAGGGTTATGGGTTGTTCGAGCAATCGAATCCGGCTTCTCTCTGCTCCGAATACGCGACGCATTTCTTGCACGGCAGTTTGAAGCATACCTTCTACATCATCGCTGGATCTGATTACGTTGGTCAATTCAAGCACTGTTTGCTCGCGCTCAACTCGGCGCAGTGTTTCCTGGAACAAACGGGCGTTCTGTATAGCCACAGCCAGTTGGTCCGCAAGGATCTGCAGAACTGTGATATCGTCCAAACTAAAAGCGTTTGTGTTTGTGTGTTGGAAATCGAGAGCGCCGAGCACCTGCTCACCGACAATAAGTGGGATCGAGAGCTCGGAGCGCATATTGGTCAGGAGTGGATGTGGTTGATGAAGCTCATCCTGGTTTACATCGGATGCCAAATAATATTCACCGTTTTCCACGACGAAGCCAATAATCGTTTTCGAGCCCACAAGCAGTTGGTAGCCTGCAGAGAGCATTTGTGCACCAGCTTCGCCGGTCGCGGCTCTGACTTCAGCAATTTTCTGTGTCTCGTCGAGTAAGAAGGCGGCGACATGCGGGTAACCAAAACGATCGCTGATTAGACTTACAGCCCTGTTTAGAAGCGTTTCTGTGTCGAGCAAGCCTGTGGCGTCACGTGCGACCTCAGCTGCTGTTTGTAATTGGGCAGCCCGTAGCTGGACTTCTTCAAGCAACCGCATCTGCTCGACTGCGTTCGCGACCTCGTCAGCAACGGCTTCTAGGATTTCACGATCGTCTTCGGTCCATTCACCAGGGCGTTCCGCGAGAAGCTCGAGATTGCCAACGATTTCGCCTCGCACAGAAATGGGCGCATCCATTGGATCTCCGCCATCCGTAACAGCGTCTGGGTACCGTGAGCCGGTATATTCGGCAAATGATGCCTGTTTGTCATCTTCAATTAATTGGAATAGTTCTTTCCAGGATTCTGCAGTCTGGCGGCGGTACAGAGTGTCGATTTGCTCGAAACTAAGTTGGGTTTCTTCAAATAATCGGGCGCTTTCGAGCGCAACCGAAACCTGATCCGCTATTAGTTCGAGGAACTCTATATCGCGCGAATCTACGCCATCGGGGTCAGCGCTCTCAACCGCAAGTGCGCCAATAGCTTCGCCACGGCTGATGAGAGGGACAGAAACCGTTGAGCCGGGGGAATGGATGGTTTGGCTGGCTCCCGGGATATCATCGCTAATGGCTGAAACGGGTTTCATGGTTACGACTGCACGTCCGAGAGGGCCTCGCTCGAGGGGGACAGGGATTCCGGTGGGGGTCGGCTGAATGCCTTCTGCGGCCGAAGCGCTGCGGACGACAATTTCGTTGCCCTCAACAAGACCAATTATCACACGATTGAAACCAAACATCTCGCGAATGCTCTCACTGGATTTCGTGAGCAGTGAATCGTAGTCTGTTTGCTCACTTATACTGGTGAACACATCGATGACTCGTCGGTTCTGGTCGGATAGCTCGGTGAGCTCACTGATCAGGCGCGCATTTTCGATTGCTACGGCAAGCTGGTCAGCCATCGTTTGCAGGACCAGGATATCTCCCTCGTCGAAGGCGTTCGGATCTTTGCTCTGGACATCAAGAGCGCCAATGATTTGGTCGCCTGCACTTAAAGGAAGCGCCATTTCGGAGCGTGTCTCGGGAAGATCGGGATTGGCGAAGTGCACCTGATCTTCGCCAACATCGAGAGCGATGCGAGGCTTCCCTGTGCCGGTGGTAAAGCCGACGATTCCGACCTTGCCCACAGAAAGGCTGTATCCATTTGCGATCATACGCTTGCCACCTTCCGAAGAAGCGGCGCGTAACACGGCATTTTCGCGCTCTCGATCGAGCAGAAAAACACCCGCATGATAAAAGCCGAAGCGGGAGGTGATCAAATTTACAGTTTCGCTCAGCAGGGATTCCACATCGCGGATTGCAACGGCATCACGGGCAACCTCAGATGCAGTTCGTACCTGGCGTGTGCGTTCCTCGACGCGGTCTTCAAGCGATTGATAAAGGCTGTTTAGTTCATCCGCCATGCTGTTAAGGCTGTGAGCAAGTGCGCCGATTTCGTCATCGCGGTCTAAGGGAACGCGGAAGGACCAATCACCACGAGAAAGTCGTTGTGCAAGTTCCGTTAGGTTTATCAGAGGGCGT
>JAUWFP010000224.1 GCA_030606845.1 Anaerolineales bacterium
TTTTACGCACGACATCTTCAGGAAGAGGCTCATCGGTGAACTTGCGAATAGCGCGTTTGGTGCGGATTGCATCCTGGACGTTCATACCGTCCTCCTAGAAATGACAATTCTAATTATACGGCTCAATTGAACGGCCATCCAGATCCCGATAATTCATATGACCCGACGCGTTGTGCGCCGGGTCATCATGGTTAGGCTCGAATGTAGATGCTAATATCCTGCGCTTTGATTTTGCAGGGTTTTGCTCATTGAGGGGTCAAGGAGGCGAAGGTGGTGCCGCGGAGCGTCTTAACCAGCGTTTCCTGCGCGTTGCACCATACGTCCTGGACCGGACAATTATCGCCGAATACGCAAGCGTTTGAATCGAAGACACACTCGTTCAGCATGATCGGACCATCGATGGCTTCGACCACTTCAAGCAGCGAGATTTCATCTGAGGCGCGAGCCAGGGATACGCCCCCGCGCGCACCGCGCGAAGTCTGGACAACACCGGCGACGGATAGCTGGGAGACGATCTTCGCCAGGAATGAAGGCGGGATGTGCTGGTTCAAAGCGATTTCGCTCGTTGGCGCCCGTCGTCCGTTATCCAGACCCGACAGGTAAAGCACCGCACGGACAGCATAGTCCGCCTGACGTGTAATCTGCATTACAAATCCTCCAATTCGACCTAGATACTCTAACCATCAGGGTAGGAGTTGTCTAGTTAATAGAGTGTACGCTGTGGGTTCCGTAAGAGACAAGTGAATAGTGTCACAAGGCCTGTATGACCTTTTACGATAGGATGTGGTTGCTTTGAAAACCAGCCATGGTATGATTGCGCGAACACGCATTTTTACTAAGATTTTTCAACAAGGGAGTACCTTATGAAGCATATCGCTGTTGTGGGCGTTGGATATGTAGGCCTGGTCAGCGCCGCGGGTTTTGCTGACCTCGGCAATCGCGTGATCGCCCTGGATATCAATGAAGAACGGATTAAGGGGCTCAAGAAAGGCATGATGCCGATCTACGAGCCCGGACTGGATGAGCTCGTCGAACGCAATGTCGCTTCAGAGCGATTGTCCTTTACTACGTCCTATCCAGAAGCAATTAAAGGGGCTGATTTTGTCTTTATAGCCGTCGGAACGCCATCTGGCGTCGATGGTGAAGCGGATTTGAAATATGTTAAGTCGGCTGCAGAATCCGTCGCGAAGGTGATGGATGGACCCCTGATCGTGGTCAACAAATCAACCGTTCCTGTCGGGACGGGCGACTGGGTCGCGGAGATCATCCGCACCAGCCAACCCAAACCCATTCCATTCGCAGTTGTATCTTGCCCTGAGTTCCTGCGAGAAGGGTCGGCGATACTCGATTTCATGAATCCAGCGCGCACAGTGCTCGGATCCCAGGATTATGAAGCTGCTGACAAAGTCGCTCAGCTGCACCTGCCTCTGCGGGCGCCGATCATGATCACCAACCTGCGTACGGCAGAGATGGTTAAGTATGCATCAAATGCATTCCTGGCCACTCGCATTTCCTTCATCAATGAAATCGCAAATATATGCGAGGAATTAGGCGCCGATGTCAAAGAGGTAAGCACCGGCATGGGTTATGATGCCCGCATCGGCCCTTACTTCCTGGATGCCGGTCTTGGGTATGGTGGATCTTGTTTCCCCAAGGACGTGAAGGCTCTTGCGCATATGGCAGATGAGAAGGGACGGCACCCGCAGCTCCTTCAAGCTGTCATGGATATTAACGATGATCGGCGGCGATTACTCGTCGAAAAAATCCGAGAAGGTGTGGGTGATTTCGAAGGGAAAGTAATCGGAGTCTTAGGGCTGACGTTCAAACCCAATACCGACGATCTCCGTGATGCGCCGGCGCTCGATATTGCCGAGCGATTGCTCAAAGATGGCGCGGCGGTTCGCGCTTACGACCCGGTGGGAATGCCCGGCGCCGCTAAACTCATGCCCGCCATTGAAATGGCGGAGGACGCCTACGCTCTGGCAGAAGGCGCTGACGCGCTAGTTATTTGCACTGAATGGAATGAATTCAAGCAGCTAGATCTACAACGGATTAAAGGTCTTCTGCGCAATCCGGTTGTCATCGATGGCCGTAATATTTATGAACCTTTTAATATGGCGCAGCTAGGGTTCACCTATCTTGCTATGGGTCGAGGGTATAACGACGGCAAACCAATGAATGGTTGAACTCTCCTATGAGTGATGCACATAAGCCAACCCTCGTTACACATCTTCGAAACGGTCTTGAAGTACGTCTGAAAGAGATTCATACCGCGCCTCTAGCAACCTGCTGGACCTGGTACCGAGTAGGATCGCGCAACGAAACCCCCGGAACGACCGGGATTTCTCACTGGGTTGAACATATGCAATTTAAGGGGACCCCATCCTTCCCTGCCGGGGTGTTAGACCGCGCCATTTCACGCAACGGGGGTGTTTGGAACGCCTTCACCTGGTTAGATTGGACAGCTTACGTTGAGACGTTGCCGGCAGACCGAATCAAAATGGCCCTCGAGCTTGAAGCCGACCGTATGCAGAACAGCCTTTTCGACGTAGACGAAGTAGAGTCGGAACGAACCGTTATCATCGCTGAACGCCAGGGGCATGAGAACGAACCGACTTTTCGCCTGGCAGAGGAAGTACAGGCAGCCTCCTTCCGCGTCCATAGCTATCACCATCAAGTCATCGGAGATATGGTGGACTTGCAATCGATGACACGTGACGACCTCTTTGCACACTACCGTCGACATTACGTACCCAGCAATGCAGTCCTGGTTGTCGTCGGTGATTTCAGCACCCGCCGAATGCTGGACCAGATACGAGAGATCTTTGGTCCTTTGCCTAAGGCTCCGGTGCCGCAGCACATGTCAAGGCCAGAACCCTCCCAGAGCGGGGAGCGGATTGTCAATGTTAGTGGACCCGGTGAAACGCACTTTCTAAAAATTGCCTATCATGCTCCAGCGGCTGATGACGACGATTTCCTGCCGCTGACCGTTCTGGGAAGTGTGCTGGCGGGGGCTTCAAGTTTTAATTTCTTCGCTGGAGGGATATCCAATAAGACATCGCGTCTTTATCGCGCCCTCGTTGACGGCGAGGTTGCGGCATCTGTTCAGGGAGGTCTGGCCGCATCCATTGACCCTTACCTCTATAATGTCCATATCACGGTGCGCCCAGACCGGACGCCGGAGCAAGCGCTTGCCGTGCTGGATCAGGAGATGGCCCGTATTCGCGAAGCGCCGATCGATGAAGATGAGCTGTCAAAAGCGATTAAACAAGCGCGTGCTCTTTTCGCTTATAGCAGCGAAAGTATCTCCGATCAGGGGTTCTGGCTGGGTTTTAGTGAGATGTTTGCCGATGCTTCATGGTACGAGGGCTATCTGGACCGCCTGGCAGAGGTAACCCCCAAGATGGCGTGGGAAATGGCTCAAAAATACTTCGTTGACTCCAATCGCGTCGTTGGTTTCTACCGTCCAAATTCGAGCTGAGCTATGACTAAAGAAACATCACTTCTACCACGTCTTGATATTGCTGCCCTCCCCGGACCGGAAACTATCCGCAGGGAAGAGTTACCCAATGGTATTGTGGTGCTCATTCGTGAAAATTTCTCCAGCCCATCTGTTGTCCTCTCCGGTTATCTTTTAGCAGGAGCGCTTGCGAATACAGCGGATACTGCTGGGTTGGCTGTCATGACCGCAATCGCCATGACCCGCGGCACAAAAACGCGTTCCTTTGAACAGATTTTCGAAGCCATAGAATCCATCGGCGCACACTTATCGCTGCATGGGGGGACACACACCACAGCTTTCCAAGGGAAGGCGCTTGCAGAAGATCTTGGTTTGCTCTTAGAGCTCTTAGCCGATGTTCTTAAGCATCCATCCTTCCCGAAAACGGAATTTGAACGATTGCGCGCTCAGCAGCTTACCGCGCTGGCGATACGAGAACAAGATACCGGGGCACGGGCACAGATGGCATTCGACACACTTGTGTACCGCGATCATCCTTATAGCCTGTCGGCGAACGGTTATGTCGAGACAATCAGTGAATTGACACCCTCTGATTTACGAAAGTTCCATCGTGAATACTTCGGCGCCTCTGGTCTTGTGATAACAATCGTTGGTGGTGTTGAAGCAGAAAAGGTTTTGGATCTTGTCTCTTCTACGCTTGGCCAATGGAAAACGAAGGTGGAACGGGAAATGCCCGACCTGCCGGTACTGAAGCCATTGAAGAAATCCAGGAGAGTAGAAGTCCGACTAAAAGGGAAGGCACAGAGTGACCTGGTCATCGGAACCGCTGGACCCAGTCGATACGATGAAGATTATTTGGCGGCTGCGATGGGGAATAGCATCCTCGGGCGTTTCGGTATGATGGGGAG
>JAUWFP010000038.1 GCA_030606845.1 Anaerolineales bacterium
ACTCAGTCTTCCGCCAGAAACGCTCGAAGCGATGGTTGATGAAGAGAAGATAACGATGGCCCTAACCAATTTACTTAATAACGCAATCCGCTTCACACCGAAAGAAAGGGAACTAAGGTTAACCTTGGAGCAGCACGGCCACGAAGCTTGGCTACGCGTGCACGACGACGGTATCGGGCTGGTCCCTGATGAATTGGATACTGTCTTTGACTCCTTCTACCAGGTGGAAAATCACCTGACTCGACAGCATGATGGTCTAGGGTTGGGCCTACCCATTGTTAAGGCGATTGCCGAATCCCATGGCGGTCGCGTCTGGGTGGAGAGTGAGGGCCCAGACCAGGGTGCAACATTCACTATTGCGCTGCCGCTGGTGCAGTAATTCGCTCCATCAATAGTGCGATGGTTGATCCCGCTTTCTGAATCCCCAAAGCATTAAGCTTCCATCAAACAGAAAATTGAGGGGTTGATGCACCCTTCACTCTGCGACGCTGAAGGCTGTATCACCGCGCCGAACTCGCTGATCGACTTTCACAGCGACCTCGTCTCCGGCCTGCGCCTCTTCGACGACCTCATGCTCAATCTGCATTGAGCGGATCTCCTGCAGGAAATCGGTGTGAGCACCGACGAATTGGATTTTTTCTCCAACACGCAGGGGTCTATTTAGATTGATGACGGCAACCGAAATTTTGTGGTAATAGTGGATAATCTCGCCGATACGCTCGTCATTGGACATCATGTGTCTCCTCCAAGCGCTGATTTGGGCGTCTACTTGGATTGTACAACGAGTAACGCCCATTCCCCAAGCGACTTTAAAGAGACCAGAGGAGAAAACACCTCCTGTAGCGAAGGTTATTGGCGTAACGATTTGTTTGGCTCGGGGATCCCGCGCAAAACGACTACCGAGAGCAGAAAGAGACCTGCGTAGATGGCAAAAATAACGAGATATCCTAGGCCGGGCTGTATCCGGTTGAAGAAATCTGCCATAGGTCCGCCGATTCCTGCCCCGACGATCCCCGCACCCGCTCCGGCGAGATTAGAGATGCCCAGGTAACGTCCAGCCTCTTTGGGAGGAACAAGGTCTGTGCCGAGGGCCCAGTTGGAGGCCATGAACGTGCCCGCTCCCACACCGAGGAGGCAGCCGCTTACGATCACCATCGGCATCGTCCGTGAGAAAAGCAGGAGTAGTGTCCCGGCTGTTGAAATCAAACCGGCAAAAGCGATCAGCCGTTTCCGCCCGATTCGGTCTGCCAGATACCCGCCGCCCAGGACAGAGGGGATCAAGAACAGAGCCACAATGGCGAGGAGGATGGTGGTCATCGTAGCCGGGTTCTCGACGTGAAGGACATCGCCGATGAAGAATTGGAAGAAACCGAGAATCGATCCTACTGCGGCCAGAAAAAGCAGGCGGTTAATGATCCACCAGATGAAGGGGGTATTTGATCGAGCGTCCTCACCAATACCCACCCGCGCACCAAAATAAACTCCCGCGAGTATCGATCCGGCCATGACAATCAAACCGGATAATCCCATAATGGCAATCTGTAAGTCGGTAGAAACATCGCGGCTGCTGAGAAATAGGCCTCCGGTGCGGATAAGCCAAACCGCACCTTGCGTAACACCGACAAAGAGCGCTGTGAGCGCGAAGATACGTAACGAGCGGGAAGCATTCCCCCGCTCGGGCTTCTCGCGCAAGGGTTCTTCGCGCACAAAAATCATTGTGAGAAGCATCGTTAATGAAAGCGAACCGCCGATGATACCGACCGTAAGCCAAATCCGACCGGCATCTATGATTGGACCAATAAAGACAGCTAGTAAGCTCGGCAAGATCTCGAACAACGACTTCACTCCAGAGGATGTGCCACGCTGATCGTCGGGGACAAGGTCGGGAATTAGACCTTGCTGCGCCCCTTGTGCGGTGTTGGACGAAACTTGTAAAAGAACGAGACCAAGCAGTAAAACGGCAAATGCGGCGGAGAAACCTAGGAGTGGACGTATCGTTTGATCCAGTGCCGATCCGATGAACAGTACAGATGCGCCGATGATCGCAAGAAATACTAGATCAAGAATTGTGCCCCACAAGATGAAAGGCCGTCTGCGGCCCCAGCGGTGCGTACTGCGGTCGCTATACATCCCCGCTAAAGGCTGCACGAGCATGGCGACCGCAAGGCCGGCGACGCGCAGCAGTGCAAGGTAGGTGTTTTTCTGATCGTGGGAGACGAATAAAGTGACGAGATAGGGTAATAAAACGGGGGTGATAACGCCGGCGGAGATGCTCAAGCCGAGCCAGTAGATGTTAATGAAAATATGGTCGCGCCATCCGAGAGTCTTGTGCATAGGAGTGTTGCCCGAATCGGGAATATTACTACTGAATTTTATTGAGCCTCACGAGGTTTCGAGCTGAAAACTTTCGCCAGGTTGTAGGACGTGCGGAATCGTTGAAGTCTCTTTCTTTACCTGCTCTGCCCACGCGTGAGGATCTTGCTCGATAAGCTCCCAGGTGTTGTAATGCACCGGAATGACGTGTTTGGGCTCAAGCAGCTTGACTGCTCGCAAGGCGTCGTCGGGGCCCATCGTGAAGTTGTCCCCGATAGGCAGGGCCGCCAGGTCGATTCCCTCCTCCCCGATTAAGCGCATATCGCCGAAAAGTCCTGTATCGCAGGCGAGATAGAGCTTCTCATTTCCTGATGTAGTGAGCAGGAAGCCTGCCGGGTTTCCGCCATAGGATCCATCCGGGAGCATCGATCCATGCAGGGCTTGGGTCAACTTGAGGTAACCGAAGGGGTGGTGAAAACCTCCACCGATGTGTTGAGCATGCGTCTCGATGCCCTTGTTAGCAAACCAGGAAGCAATCTCATAGGTGCTAATTACGAGCGCACCGGTGCGTTCGGCGATTGCCACGGCATCCCCAACATGATCACCGTGCCCGTGGGAGATGAGGATGAAATCTGCATCAACTGCATCTGCTTTGACCACTGCAGCGGGGTTGTCGTTCAGGAAAGGGTCCACGAGCAGCTTTACGCCATCTACATCGAGCCCAAAGGCGGCATGTCCGTACCAGGTAATTTTGAGTGGCATGTCTCTCTCCTTGCTCTCTCCAGTGAATCAAACGCGAGTATAGACCTCGGCGCAGTGACATGTCAAAGCGAGCGATCGGAACCGTTGATATGTGGGATCAATCGGATAGCAGGTCGGAGGCCCCGAAACCCGGGTCGGGCGGTCGCTGTTGGCGTGAGGTCCGCCAATTTCCCAGTAAGCTCGTTAATTGAGAGCTGAAGCGCATCCAATCATCGACGAGCAGGACGAAACCGATCTGGTCGTTTGCCAGCATGTAACGGCTTAGAAAGAGCCGAAGCAACCAGGTGGGCAGAGGCCATCCACGCAGATCTATGCCCAGAGCGGTGGCACCGAGGAAGGGCTTTAATGGGCGCCGGTCGCGACGAGGCATGCTTTCGGGAGGAAACAACCTGCCAAAGACGATCGGGCGAGTGTTGATGATTCGGCGGTAGGAAATGTTCAAGCGGAATATCGGTGTCTGAAGGCGAAGATGGTCGTGATGGGCTTGTGCATATGCCAGGCCAGGGCCTAAACGAGAAAACAACCAATAAGCGAAGGCGACAATTCCGCCAGCGAAGAGCCAACGCTGTGTATCGCGCTCAAGCCAGTGGGCGTAGCCTCTATCTACGAGAATCCACAAGCCGAGGAAAAGACATGCGAGGAGGAGCGCTTTCCGTGCATGACGGCCTACAACCTCACGGTATAGAATCAGGCGGTAGCGGTCACTTCTTTGTTTTTTTCTCATGATGTCGGATTTTAGTTATTTTATCGCAGGAAGCGTGAACCAGAAAGTGCTGCCCTCACCGGGTGCGCTCTGAACGCCAATTTCTCCACCCATAAGCTTGACGAGTCGCTGGGTTACATGCAGACCAAGGCCCCAGCCAATCTCATTCCGAACGGCTGGCTCCTCGGAGCGGAAAAATTGTGTAAAGAGCCTCGCCTGATCTTCATTATTTAATCCGATGCCAGTATCGCGTATTTCGGTTCGAATGAAACCCTTGGAGAGCGAAGCAGCGATGGTGATGGAGCCGCCCTCGGGCGTGTATTTATTGGCATTACTAAGCAGGTTGGTCAGGATTTGAGCCAATCGATTTCGATCTGCCTGCACCATGGGAAGGTTATCTTCGATGAAAAATTCAACAGATTGTTTCTTGGCGTCGAATTGGGGGCGGAAACCCGTTGCGATTTCAAAGATGTAATCGCCGATCGGGATGGACGCAAGGTCGATCTTGAGTCGCCCGGTTTCAATTCGCGAGATATCGGATATATCCGATACCAAATTAGCCATACGATCTACATTGGAGCGGATTGTGTCGAGGAATTTCATTTGCTGATCCGTAACCGGACCGACTGTACCTTGCTTGATGAGGTCAGCGTATCCTCGGATCGAGGTCATGGGGATTTTTAGTTCATGCGTCACGATCGAGATAAACTGCGATTTGGCATCGTCCGCTGCACGGGCGGCATCAAAAAGGCGTGTGTTTTCGATCGCGAGGGCGGCGCGTTCAGCAATGTGGAAGAGGAAGCTTTCCTCATCCTTGGAGTAGGCTTTTTTCCTACGTCTAACGCCGATGAGTGCGATTGTGTGTTCCTCACGCCGGGCGGGCACGATCAAGGCTTTGTAATTATCATCCTGTTGAAATGTAACCGCATGACCCTGATGCAAGGCTGGAGCGAGGCGCGGATCGTGAGCGTCCATTAAATCGTCTACACACTCACCGGCGAGGATAGACAGCGAACCGGCTGTGTCCAGAAGCCCGATGCAACCATTCTCTGATCCTGTGCTGCGCAAAGCCCATTCCAGCGTGAGCTCTAAAACGCGCTTGAAATCAAGCCCGGTGTTGAGTTCTTTATCGATATAGCGAAGCGTTTCTAGCTCGAATACCCGTTTGGCTAATTCAGCATCCACCTGTGTATAAAGGCGAGCATTTTCAATTGCGATTGCTGCTTGAACGGCGAAAACCTCCAGCAGTTCCTGATCATCTCTATTGAAGGCGCCGGACTTGATCTTGTTGTCAATATAGATGACGCCGATAACTTCGCCGCGCGTTCGCAGGGGTAGGCAGAGAATGGAGCGGAGCGCAAACAGAGTTATCGAATCTTGTGTTGAAAAGCGATCATCGACCTGCGCGTTCGTGGTCAAAAAAACCTCGCCGGAATGGATGACGTCCTTGATTATCGAACGGCTGACTTCCATTTCGTTCTTATTGATGTTCTCCTGTTGGAAATTGCGTGCTGCCCGGAACGCTAGTTCGCCGGTTTCCTGGTTGACGAGCACCAGAAAGCCACGCTCAGCGCCCGTTAGTTGAATAACCGAATCCATCGTCTCGTGTAATACTTCACTCAGCTCGAGAGATGACCCCAGAGCACGGCAGACTTTGAAAAGCGCAGCAAGTCGTACTTGTTCACCTGCGCCTTGGTGTCCCTCAACCTGCTCGAGCTCATTCAGCGCATCGCGTATGATTGCGGCCTGTGACCCTTCGCAATTTGCAGAAAGAGTCTCCAGCGCGAGGCGAACCTTGCGCAAGTTCTCATTGGGATCTGTTTGTTTTGGCGAATTACTCATTCGTGCTTTCCCTGGACTGCGCTTGATAAAAAGGGCAGAGATCGCTCAATGAACAGCGTTCGCATTGTGGAGAACGGGCGTGGCAGATCTCTCGCCCATGACGGATAAGGTTGAGGTGAACATCATAATACATCGCCGGATCGAAAAGTGCTTCGAGGTGGCTGTGTGCTTGGTCGGCTGTAATCTTATCGGGACGTAAGCCCAGGCGTCCTGTCAGGCGGTAGATATGTGTGTCTACGGGGAAAGCCGGTTTGCCGAGTGAGAAGAGCAGCACGATAGCCGCGGTTTTTGGCCCGACGCCCTTGAAGCGAAGCAGCCATTCCCTCGCTTCTTCAAGCGGTAGATCTTCCAGGAAGTCAAGGCTGAGATCACCGCGCTCCTCGGTAATTTGCTGCAGGGCGAGCTGTATACGAGGTCCTTTTTGATTGGCAAGACCCGCGGAGCGAATGGCGGCAATAACATCTGATGGCTCTGCGTCACGCACCTCCTCCCAGGTAGGGAAACGCTCCCGAAGGGCATTGAAAGCGCGATCGCGATTTGTGTCGGTTGTATTTTGAGAGAGGATTGTGGAGACCAACTCGTCGAGTGGCGGCAGTGGATCACGCCAGACCGGCTGGCCATAGGTCTCCAGTAGACGGGAGCGGACTTCGGTCGCACGTTTCTTCGGTGATTTCACCTCGAGATTATACCCTCGTGATCTGCTGTATAGGTCAATGGACAGTAACCGGGGGGCAACGAAGGCCACTTCTGGTGCGAATCCCATACCCCCTGCTTGAGCGGCCCCAAATCTTACCGCGCCCATCCGCTGTTATTAATCAGCTTGTGTCTTGTAACCTTGTGGGTGGGTCCTATGCCATTCCCAGGAGCTGGCGATGATCTGCTCGAGCTTGGGGTACTTAGGTGACCAACCGAGATCGCGCTGGATTTTCTCGGAGCTTGCGACGAGTCGGGGGGCATCGCCAGGCCGTCGGGGCGCATCAAGGGCCGAAATCTCCTGTTCCGTAACATGCTGGGATGCTTCGATGACCTCGCGGACGGAGTAACCAGCCCCATTCCCAAGGTTGTACACCAAACGGTCCTGATCATCGAGCGCATTTAAGCAAAGCAAGTGAGCGTCGATGAGATCGGCGATGTGAATGTAATCTCGGATGCAAGTGCCGTCTGGTGTGGGGTAGTCATCGCCGAAGACTTTAATTTCATCCCGCTGGCCAAGGGCGACCTGCAAGACGAGTGGTATGAGATGGCTTTCGGGTTGATGCGCCTCACCTCGATCGGGAAGAGCGCCAGCGGCGTTGAAGTAGCGCAGCGCGGCATAGCGCAAGCCGTGTATCTGGCGATACCATTCGAGAGTCTGCTCGATCATCAGCTTGGTTTGACCATATACGTTGGATGGACCAAGGGGAGACTCTTCTGAGAGGGGTTGGTCGCTCGATGCATATACTGCCGCGGTAGAGGAGAGCACGAAACGCTTCACGTTGGCGCGAATACAGGCCTCGATCAAGCCCACCGAGAGCACCAGATTGTTGTGGAAATATTTTCCGGGGTTCGTCATACTCTCGCCCGCTTCAATAAAGGCGGCGAAATGCATCGCCGCGTCGTATTGTTCCGCGTTTAGTGCAGCATCAAGCGCGGCACGGTCACCGAGGTCAGCCTGGATAAACTGGGCCTCGTGCGGGATGGCTTCACGATGTCCGGTAACCAGGGAGTCGAAAACGGTCACTGAATGTCCAGCCTGTAATAAAGTTGCGGCGGCAGCGGACCCAATATAACCCGCGCCTCCCGTTAAGAAGATATTCATCTCTTAATCTCCATTGAAGTTAAGAATAGGTATGCAGCGTAGAGAGAGAACCTGAGTACATTGTTCTCCATATCTTAAAAAAACTCAACCATCAAGAACTTCCAGTTGCGCCATTGAGGCGTCAAGGTGTTTTGTTCCAATCTCCTCAAACTCGACGCTGACTTCCTCGTCATCGTGGTCGATCTTGGTGGACAGGACGATGCCCTCACCGAAGACTTTGTGCCGAACACGCATCCCCGGTTCATATTGAGGCTCGAGCGGGATTTTTGAGGACAGATCCCATGTGGTCTTCTGTTTATAGGAAGTCTGTTCCCAGTTCTGGGAGCCAAGGAGATCGCCATCCAAGAGCTTTGGTGGAATGTTGTGCAAGAAGCGTGAGGGTTCACTCAAAGTGGAAGGACCAGCGATGCGGCGGCGAAATGTGCGCAGGAGATACAAGCGATCTTTTGTGCGTGTAACCCCAACGTATAGCAGGCGCCTTTCCTCTGCCATGGCTTCAGGATCATCGAAGGAGCGTTGGTGAGGTAGGACACCATCGTTCAGGCCAATAATAATCACTACTGGGAATTCCAGCCCCTTTGCGGCGTGCAGGGTTAGCAGGGTGGGTGCGTTCTGTTCCTCAGACAAGGTGTCCTGGTCAGAGATGAGGGCGATGCTTTCGAGGAAAGATGCCAGGTCGATGTCTTCAAACTCATAAGCCACCCGCCGCAGTTCCTGAATGTTCTCCCAACGGGATTCACCTTCTTCTGTCCCATCATCGATGTATGCCCTATAGTTGGTCTCTTCGAGGATGAGATCGATGAGAGCGACCAGGCCGCTGTTCTCTTTCATCTCGATCCAACGAAGCCAGGAATCAGCGAAGCTGACCAGCGCGCGTCGGGCGCGTGGGTTGAAAATATCCATCAAGGCAGGATCTTTGTCGCGGGCAAGAGCGAACAGGATCTCCGCGGGAGCGACATCGCGCTTCTGGGAACTCTCGAGTAAGAGCTCAATGGTTTTCGCGCCGATGCCACGCGGAGGTGTGTTTAGCGCCCGCAGCAGGCTGACGCGATCGACGGGGTTGTGAATCAGGCGTAAGTATGCGATCAGATCCTTGATCTCTCGACGGCCGTAGAATCGCTGTGCACCGACGATGCGGTAGGGTAGGCCGGCTCGCAGGAAAGCTTCCTCCAGGGCTCGGGATTGAGCGTTTGTGCGGTACATCACGGCGCAATCTCCGGGATCAGCCTCACCGGCAAAGGTCAGGGTTGAGATGAGCTCCACTGCGAAATCGGCCTCATCGTTTTCATTATAGGATTCGTGAAGGACGACGGGGATCCCAGAGCCCCGGTCTGTGAATAGCAGCTTGCGCTGACGACCAGGGTTGCGGTCAATCACCGCGGTGGCAACATCTAAAATGGTCTGGGTGGATCTATAGTTTTGCTCGAGGAGAATTGTGCGCGCTTGAGGGTAGTCCTCTTGGAAGCGGTGCACATTGCGGTAATCGGCCCCTCGCCAGCGGTAGATCGACTGGTCAGGATCGCCGACGACGAACAGATCTGGATTTTCGCCCGCCAACAGACGCAGCAACGAATATTGCGCGGTATTGGTATCCTGAAACTCATCAACGAGTAGATGTTGGAAACGGCGCCGGTAGGCGCTTTGCAGATCATCGTGATCTCGCAGTAGGCGATAAACCCAGAAAAGAAGATCATCGAAATCAAGAGCATTATTCGCCAGCAAAGCCTGTTGGTAGCGCTCATACACCAGGCGCACGACTTCATTTGCGTACGTGTCGGTGGGGTAGTCTTCCAGTTCGATCAGCTCATTTTTCGCTTTGGAGATTGCATTAAGAATACGCCCCGGCCGGGTCTGTTTGGGATCAAGTCTCAAGTCCTTAATTGCTTCTCGAACCAAGGACTGTTGATCGGCGTCATCATAGATTACATAGTCGCGCGTTAGCGGCAGATGGTCGGCTTCCTGGCGGATGATGCGCGCACAAAGAGCGTGGAAGGTGCCCAGGTTTGGCAGTCCGTCCCCCGCATTCGTATCATGGGTAAGCAGCTCCTGCACCCGTTTACTCATCTCTTTGGCGGCCTTGTTTGTGAAGGTGACGGCGACGATCGATCGCGGCACTACTCCCATTGCAGTGATGAGCTGGGCCACGCGGTGAGTTAGGACGCGCGTCTTCCCGGAACCTGGTCCAGCAAGCACCAGAACTGATCCAAGGGGAGCGGTGACCGCTTCGATCTGGGATGAGTTTAAATTAGCGGACAGGTCCATTTTGATCGTTGACCTTTATCGTTGCCTGGTCGGCTGAATACATTTAGTGATGTCATTCAAATTTATAAGGGCCGATGTCGAGCGTGTCAGAGCTGTTGAGAAGACCGGTGAGAGGCGCATCAGGGAGAGGCATAACCCGACTATCCGCAAAGTAGGGGAAATCAAAATGAACAGCGTCCCCTGCGGATTTTCCAGGAATGGGCATGAGCCGCGCTGTGAGGGGCTTATTGTGGCGCAGGCCGATTGCGCCGAGGTCGAGTAGAAGCCCGGTTAATGCTTCAATGCTCGCATCTCCCGGGAGTGGGATTGTGTCTAGGCCGGTTCCACAAAGAGTGGAGTAGAGCAGTAAATCGGATATCGTAAGGATTCCTTCGCTGGCGCGCGCAGCCAGGACGGTATCCTCCAGAACAGGCAGAAAGAGCCCACAAAAGCCCACGCGTTGGAATTGGGCGCTGTCGAGGCAGTCAGTCAGGAAGGCTGCCGCTGCTGCGCTGCCAGATTGGCCGAAAGCGGAGGCTCCGATTATCTCGAGTGCCGCGCCGATCGAGCGATGTGTTTCAGGAAACGGGGCGAAGGAGAAATCGACTCCAAGGAAGCGAAAACCATGATTGCTCGCGATGGTGTCGGCGACTCGGACGATGTTTGCTGAATGCGTCTCGATCGCCGCGACCAGTTGTTTCTTCGCCGATTGGGGCGATTCCGCTTCTGTGACAACGCTGACCGCGAGATCGGCCGATTCGGTAGCGATCGCGAGTGAGGGCGGTCCGCCGCGGTGGTACGCTGCTGGGAAGAAAGGGACGCCGGAGGGAACATTGACCAGCGCGGCGAAGCGCAAGTTACCAAAACCGTCGTCGCCTATGGTTGAAATCTCCTGAATGGCCCGGGCACACGCCCGCGCCGCGGTGAGCGAAAGCCCGACGGTTGGATCCGCATAGAGACCAGAGGAAAAGACCGTGTCCGTCGCCGCCAACACTTTTGGCAGTATACGAAAGCCATCCGGATCATCAGGCAGGACGGGCCCTATCGCCGCATAATCGATGCCCTGAATGAATATTTCAGCTTCAAGCCGGCGAGCCAGGTCTGGCCGATCGGCAGGTGTAACCGGGGTTGACATTTCCGAAGGCGGCGGCGTGGCAATTCGCAGAGTCTGGACATCAAATCCCGCGTCCTGAAGCGTCGATTGACAGTCTTTCAGGCATTGGGCTGTTTTGGCGATGGACTCGGTATCGATTGGCCAGCCCGGATCGATGAAGCCGGTGATCGCACGAATCTTCATCTTTCTCCTCGCATTCGGGCAATTTCGAACAAGATGACCGCAGCGGCGACAGAGGCGTTCAACGACTCGGTCGAATCTTGCATGGGAATGTGTGTGCTGCCTTTCGCGATGGAGCGAAGCTCATCGCTGGGGCCGTGGGCTTCGCTCCCGATCACGATCGCGGAAGGCTTGCCCCAATCCACAGCGTAGTATGGAGGCCCCAGACCAACTTCAGCGACCCAAACATCCATTCCGCGAAGGTGTTTCTCGATCTCAGAAGTTTGCTCCTGGATGATGGGGAGGTGGAAATGTGCTCCCATGGCGCCGCGCACAACTTTAGGGTTAAAAGGGTCGACTGTGCCCGGGTTGAGGAACACGGCTTCGACGCCCACTGCTTGCGCAGTACGCAAGATCGTTCCGAGATTGCCGGGATCGGAAATTCGGTCTGCGACGAGTGCCAGGCTCAGATTGTCAGGAGGTGTAGAAGGGGGAATAGGAAGAACCGCAAGAAGCCCTTGTGGGGATTCTGTGTCGGAACAGGCCTTCATAACCCGCTCAGAGATTTCTTCGGCATCTGCTCCTAGATTGATTAACTTCTCTATTAGGTGCTGGTCACCCTGCTTGACTGCGTCCGTGTGTAAAACGAGTTTAGCGGGTGAGCGGGAGGAAACAACCTCGTTTGCTAGTCGAGTGCCCTCAATGATAAATAGACCTTCACGCTTGCGAGCGCGCCGTTTACTTTGCAGCGTTCGCACCCACTGCACGCGTTGGTTGGTCGTTGATGTGATCATTCCGCGTCGCCGCGGATTTCGCGGAAATTTCGCACTTGATGTAGCGTCTGCTGCAGGACCCGTGTTGTCATACAACACTCCAGGTAGTTCTCTATTGTTCCCCTGCGTTTGATTGTATCACTCCGCCTGGAGCTGAACCTCCGGGCTCAACACTTAGATAACCTCCCGCAGGTTCGAAACCTGTGCGAGGTTTAAGCGTGGATATCATTTCCACCATTGGCGCCATCAAAAGAATCAACGCAGGGATTTCTCGCTTCGCTCGAAATGACAATTAGTGGTACGGAGCCCTTCCGGCAACTGAGGTATCCGAACTTATGGTGCGTTTCCAACGCTTTGGAGGTAAACCAAAAAGGACGCTGATGCGTCCTTTTTATGAATGAGATTGAAGTTATTCGCTACCCTTTGGCTGCAGTCTTCACGACCTCGCTAAAAGCCTTTGGATCACGAACCGCAAGATCGGCGAGGATCTTCCGGTTCAAGCCTATGCCCGATTGCTTCAAATCGTAGATCAAACGGCTATAGGTAGTTCCGTTGAGGCGCGCGGCGGCGTTGATGCGGGCAATCCACAGACGACGCAGATCGCGTTTGCGGGTGCGACGATCTCGATATGCATACCACAGGCTCTTTAGCATAGCTTCGTTGGCGCGACGGTATAAGGTGCTGCGAGAGCCGTACATTCCCTTGGTAAGTTTTAATACTTTCTTGTGGCGACGGCGTGTGATAGTTCCGCCTTTAACTCGTGGCACGTTTCACTCTCCTGTGGACCCCTGAGCGCCGATGTCTCTCGGACACCTGTTGTATGCACTCAACAGCCACAACAATGGGTAGGCTATTTGGAAGAGCCCCCCGTACGGGCGTTCGGGTTGGACTTATACTTCTTCAGGTAGGGAGCTAAGCGGTGAACGCGCTTGGCGATACCCTTCGATT